>NZ_CP146287.1:300000-435000 GCF_037041345.1 Abiotrophia defectiva ATCC 49176
CAGGCAAGACCAAGGTGACGGCCCAAATTCCAATTAAGGCGAAGGCAATCCCAATAAGAGACAGAATGAATATTTGGCAAAACAAGGACCAAACAATGGTCTTGGCTTGAATCCCTTGAGCTCGCATCACGCCATATAAGCCTAATTTTTGGATGGTGATAATATAAATGAAGATTCCGACAATCATCCCAGTAATCACAATCATCGCAATAATCATCCCAGCGAAAACATTTTTCTGTGGGCCATAGCCAGGGAGACGAGAAATCATCTCTTCCACCGTGAGTTGAGTCAATTCATCTGCAGAAATCATTTGATCATTTTTCAAGACTAAGGCCGAAACCGAACGGCTAGAGTCAAGTGTTCCTTGTAAAGTCCAGTAGGTTGTCAAGTTGCTATAGATGACAGGTGCAGTAAAAAATTTACTATTCGTCGTTAAACCAACAACCTTGTAGCTTGTCTCGCTGCCGTTAAGTTGAATCTCGTCTCCCATTGAGATGCCGTAGTTTTTCAAAGATTCGTCAACAACCACTTCATCATCTTTAGTTGGATAATTGCCTTCAGTCAACTTAGGTGCAATAAAGCTGTCCCAGTCTTGGGCAAAGAGAGATACATTGAGTTTTTCCGTATCATCATTGTCTTTGAGGTTTGTCACTACAGACATAAAACCAAGAGCCACAGCATCATCTGAGAGCTTATCTTGGTAATTGGCCTCTGGGATAAAAGAAGCAGTTAAATTATTGTTGGCATAGTCAGATAAAACAACGCCAGTAGCGTTCCAGTTGTCTGCAGCAATTCGATTGATCCTCATAAGACCAAGCGCTAGGCCAGTTAGAAAAAAGACCATAAAGGTAATCAGAAAAATGGTGGATACAATGAGACTATAGCGTAATTTATTTTGCAGAATTTCTTTAATTGCGAGATACATGTGAATGCTCCTTAATTGGTTGTGATTTGGCTCTTGGATAGCTTAAGTCTAGCCGAGCCCATTAGCTAAAATCATTTGAAGCATTGAATTACTGCTTGGATATCTCTTTGTAACCCATTCTCCGAGTTTAGTCCTATCAATCTACCAAAACAAAAAGGCACTGTCAAGAGAAAGGAGTCGTGGGTTAGAATCATACTAAAGGTATTAACAAATTAAAAGGAACCTATGATGATATTAATTTATTCCCATTCTAGCAATATCCCCTGACTTAGAATATCTTGCTGGCCTAGACTAAGGAGGTTTACTCTTCATGAAGTCTCGTTATTCTCTAGGGTTCTGGGAGCCTTCTTCGACAGAGAGTGCTAAAAGGGGTATAATGAAAGGGAAATCAAGACAAGGAGCCCAATGTTTTGTCGCTAAAGGTTATAAGACGGCGTATTTGTGCTAGCACGACGACGACGATATGTACTAAGATTTAGGAGAGAAGCCATGCTAATCAGACAATTAATTGAAGAAGTCCAAGATGAGGCCAGATTGACACCTTATCTAGAGCTGATACCTAAAAAATACAAGAAAACGCAGATGGATTTTATGCATCTATTGACCCGATTAGGCTATATTTTTATTTGTCTGACAAGCTAGAATTGACTGACTATCTAATCGATAAGATGCTGGGGATTCAATTTGAGGGCGACTATCGTTACTGGGGGCCTGTGCAAAACATCGGCTTGCTTGGCGTCCATATTAATGAGCCAAAATATGGAGGAAGTGTGAGAGATTAGCACCCAATCTGAAAGTTTAGATAGTAATACGGGGGAGAAGGAATTTATAATGGCATGGAACCATTAAATTCCAGTTTGACGGAGGAATGGATATGAAAATCCGAGAAGTGAATAAGAATAAAAAGCAGTTTATATCATTATTGTTATTAGCTGATGAACAGGAGAGCATGGTGGATCGCTATCTTGAAAAAGGAACTATGTATGTGCTTGAAGACAATGGTGTAAAAGCTGAATGTGTTGTCACCGATGAAGGTAACGAAACACTTGAAATCAAGAATATCGCAGTCGATCCGGAAAATCAGGGAAAGGGCTATGGCAAAGCACTAATTGATTTTCTTGCTAGTAAATATGCAGATGAATATTCTATTTTGCAAGTTGGAACAGGTGACAGTCCATTGACGATACCATTTTATGAAAAATGTGGATTTGTTCGTTCTCATAAGACTCCCAATTTCTTTACTGACAATTATGACCACCCAATTTATGAGGGCGGTGTACAACTAATAGATATGGTATATTTGCAAAGACATTTATAACTTCCTGTTTGTGGAGTAGACTGCCGTGTTAATGAAGGTAAGGTTCATTTTCTATCATTTAACGTTAATAACGTTAAATAGTGTGTAGATATGATTCAAAAACTAGCGGGATTGATACGGAGCACCTTTTATACTTAGAGACCAATCGTTTCATGTTGAGTGCGTGGCGGTGCTTAAGAAAACGACTAAGCCTGAATAATAGAACCCTAGATAGTTCCGATAAAGCCTTTTCTATGGTAGAATAAGAGACGGAAACTACGACACACACATAAGGAGTTTGACATGTCTAAGAAAGCTGTCCTCATGATGACCTTTGGGTCACCAGAAGCGATTAGCTATGAAGCAGTCGCGGAATTTTTCACACATATTCGCCGGGGTGTTCGTCCAGAAGAAGATGAAATCAAAACCCTATATGATAATTATGTTCGGATTGGTGGCACGCCTCTCCAAGCCATTACCAGGGAAGAAGTGAGGCTAGTAGCTGAGGCCCTAGAAGGTCAAGCGAACGTTTATTTTGCTAATAAATTTTCGCGTCCCTTCATCCCAGATGTCATTGCGCAGATGGAGGCAGATGGGATTGAAGACTGCCTCTGTTTAATCTTGGAGCCTCATTATTCCTATTACTCCGTAATGGGCTATGAGAAATTCCTAGAGAGCCAGACCATCCGTTTTCAAGTCATTAAAGACTGGTATCGCGAGCCAGCCCTTATCAATTATTGGGTAGAGGAGATTCGAAAAATTATCCAAGAAATTGGTAGTCAGACTTATCGGGTCGTTTTTTCGGCTCATAGCGTACCTGTCTTGGCCTTAGAGTTTGGCGATCCTTATATCGACCAAATCTACGACAATAGCCGCTTGATTGCTGAAGGTCTCGGTCTTGCTCCAGACCAGTATACCAACACTTGGCAGAGCGAGAGCGATATTGGGATGCCATGGATTAAACCAGATGTCTTGGAGTATTTGCGGGAGCAAAGCCAGCATCCCGACCATTATATCTTTGTGCCTATTGCTTTTATTAGTGAGCATATCGAGGTGCTTTTTGACAATGACGTGGAGTGTCAAGAACTCTGCCATGAATTAGGGGTGGGCTATAAGCGTCCCCCTATGCCCAATACGGATCCACGTCTGATTGAGGCCTTGCTGTCAACGGTTGCCAAGCATCTCCACGGGGACTACCAAATCCATCAAGCTGATGAGACTACTTTTGATGAGATGGCGGCGCCTAGAGACAGCGATGCGATTCTAAAAGAAGACCAAGACATCCAGATGCCTGATTTTGTTAAGAAACTCATTGCCAAAAAGGGACGAGAAAACGTCAAGATGCCTTATCTAGTCAAGAAAATGCTGGAGAAGAAATTCGGCAAGAAGTACGATTAAACAGCCAAAAAAGCCTCCTTAGCTGGATAAAAATCTAACTAAGGGGGCTTTTTTAATGGTCTGTAACTTTTTTCAATCCCCACACCCCATAAATTCTGATTCTTTTTTCTAGGGTGGCAGCCCTAACTGCACTGTATAATCAAGCTATCAATGAGAAGGAGGCAGTTAGATGCAGAATTATTTTGGAGACGTATCGCTTTGTTATACCTATTCTTTAGCCATGGCTTTGGAGGCCTATGGTTATGATCTGAGACCGGAATATCTTGAGGCCCTTATGTTGATGGGGAATGGGGCTTCCATTGTCAAAGAAGATGAAGAGCACCCATTAGTATTCTTCGATAACGGCATGCCGGATATTTCGATTTCTCATGTCCTAGAAGTTCTAGGTTTTGACTATGAAGAATATTATCTAAGAGAGGGGGAAGCGGTTGATTTGAATTTAATCAGAAGGAAGTTGAAAGCTCTTCTAGCTAATGGGCCGGTAGTGCTGGGGCCACTCGATATGGGACATCTGACATACAATACTAACCACACCCACTTATACGGAGTGGACCACTTTGTTTCAGCTTATGATTTAGATGATGACTATCTCTACTTGCATGATCCAGCAGGTTTTGCCTGTATGAAGGTTCAGTTCGAAGACTTCCTGCCAGCATGGCAAGCTCAGGCAATCGACTATAAGCGGGGCGCCTATTCTATGTGGGGCAATTTCAAGCGAGTCGCTAGTCCAGACGCGAGCGCAATCTATCTGGCCACCTCGCAAATAATGGCCCAAAGATACCTGCAAGGACAAGAAGGTGTCCTCTCAATCTACGCGGCGGCAGTAGCAAAACATGGCTTGAATGATGAGCAAAAACAACTGCATCAGTATTTCAGTTTTAAACTGGCAGCTGTCAGAAATCTCTACCTGAGTAGATTCCTAGCAGAGCATGATAGTCTGCGTTCAAAAATAAAAGAAGACTTAGCCTCTTTATTTGGACAAGCCCACCTGTCTTGCCTAAAGGAAGATTACGAAGACTTGTCCCGCCTCTTGTTGGAGATAGCGAAATTAGATGACCGATTTAGAGCTTTATGCCTAGTAGCTAGAGATAGTTAAGTTTTAACCTCATATGAAAAAAAACCGGAGGCGCCTGTATAGGCAAACCTCCGGTTATTTCATATCCTATTTTGTCATCCCCGCTCTTACGATTCTAAAAAGAATTTTGTTGA
The DNA here is from genome assembly GCF_037041345.1 of Abiotrophia defectiva ATCC 49176. NCBI lineage: Bacteria > Bacillati > Bacillota > Bacilli > Lactobacillales > Aerococcaceae > Abiotrophia > Abiotrophia defectiva. The sequence continues at coordinate 304,830 of NZ_CP146287.1, forward strand.
CACACATTGTAAAATAACATATAATAAGCACACTTAATAAATTGGGGTGAAAACAATGGAATTTAGTTTCAGTTTGAAAATTAAAGCAACAAAAGAAGCTGTTTGGGAGTATTATGCCAATATTGAAAAATGGTATGCCTGGGAAGAGGATTTAAAAAACATTACATTAAACGATGATTTTAAGACTGGATCCCATGGGACGATGGAGCTTGAAGGTATGCCTCCTATGGATTTTCAACTTACACTTGTAAAAGCCTTCGAAGAATTCTGGGATAAAACAGCCACTCCTTTTGGTGACATCCTTTTTGGACACCAAATAATGGAGAACAATGATGGAAGTGTAACGGTCAAACATTCTGTATCCTTAGATAGTGAGGGTAAGCAACATTTAGAATTTTTACGCCAGGTGTTCTCAGATGTCCCTAACTCTATATTTATTCTGAAAGAGCTTTTGGAACGATAGGAGGATTGCTGTTTGTTTACATCGAAATATAAAAAAGATTCAGAACAATCAACTGGCTTGCTGTTCATGAGGGTGTACAATAAATGGCATCTTATAATAAAAAAAGAGTTAAAGAAAATGAATCTGACACACCCTCAATTTGTTGTTTTAGCTTCGCTTGCCTATCTATCGCAAACTAATGACGAAGTGACTCAAGTCATGATTTCTAAACTTTCTGGGATAGACGTAATGACTGCTTCTCAAATATTGAGTCTATTAGAAAAACATGCATATGTAGAGAGAAAAGAACACTCCAGAGATTCAAGAGCCAAGGCTGTTATTTTGAAGAAAAAGGGAGAAGAGATTTTACAAAAAGCTGTGCCCGTAATCGAGCAAATTGATGAGTTGTTCTTTGGAAAACTAGTTGAGGATGAAGAACATTTCAAACACCTTCTTGTTAGGTTAAACGAAGAATAGTTTAAACGGAATCTTGGTTGCGCTTTGCAACCAAGATTTTTTTATTTCTTACCGTGCTCGAGGATTTTTTGAAGGTACGATAATTATGATAACTAATTGTCTTAGGTAATAAACAAAACCCCATCAGCTGGATAAGAGAATCCAACGGATGGAGTGCTGTTGCTCTAGTAATTAATTTCCTATTTTGCCCTCCCCTTCCTCTGGTGGATTTCAAAGCAAAGTGCGACCAGCAAGAGTAGCAGGCCCACTGGTAGGTAGAAGCTTGGGTAGACTGAATGGGTGCCGTAGATGTCGAAGACGCCTTTTAGGAAGGAGCCGAAGATGAGGGTGAGGACACCCATTTTATAGGCTGCCTTGGCGTTTTCTGAGCTGAGGAAGTGCTTATGAAGTTTTTGGGCTAGTAGATTAGCTATGACGACGATTGTTCTCATTGTTTTACACCGCTCACCTCTGGGGGGAGCTTTCTCCTTTCCTTAGTGCTAACTCTAATGTACAACATGAACCTAAAAGCTACTTAAAAGCAGTGGAAAAAAATGAAGAGACTATTTAAAATAGAGATGAGTAGACAAATGAGTTTAAAGATAAGCTAGAAAAATTAAAGGGGAATAGCAACAGATGAAAAACTGGGAAGACCACATTCCGTGCAATGTTCAAAACAAGTTGGATGCATTAGGTGATGAGGGGCTACAATGGAAAAAGGACTTAAATACAGTTATAGATTGCATAGCAAAAGAGTGGAGCCTTTCTTTGGAGCAAATCCTCGAAGGAGGCACAGAGGCCTTTGTAGCAAAATGTACCTTGAGAAATCAAGAAAAGGGGATTCTCAAATTATTTATGCCTCAATTGGAGGGGAATTCCGAGTTTGAGCAACAAGTAGAGGCCCTTAGAGTTGTAAATGGAGCGGGATATGTCAAGTTGCTAAAGCATGATGTCAAGAGGAAAGCAGTCTTACTAGAGTGTCTGGGCGAGCCATTGAGTGAGTCTGACTATTCTATTAGAGACCAAATGAAGATAATTTGCGGGCTACTTAAGAAAACCTGGATTCCCCTCGATGAAAAACAGGAGCTAAGACTGATGGGACAATTAATTGGGTGGTTTCAAGACTTTATCCTGTCCACTTGGGAAAAATTAGAGCAACCGTGCAGTAAAGAAATCATTGAACGGGCGCTCTTGTTTTTAGAATCAAGAAGAAAGTGCCTGTCTTCATATCAATCTGTGCTAGTCCATGGGGATCCTCACGCTGACAATATACTGAAAGCACTAGATTCCAATGAGCTATCTTATAAATTGATAGATCCGGATGGAATCCTAGGAGAACCTGCCTACGACCTTGGAATCCTCGTGCGAGAATGGGTGGAGGAGTTAGTTGATGCTCCTTTGGAAAAAGCTATTGAGAGAGTTCTCTTACTTCATAATGAAACTGGAGTTGAGAAGCAGAGCATCTGGGAATGGGCATTCATTCAATCTGTCTCAACAGGGTTGTTTTTAAAAGTAATTCAAGAACACGGCTTAGGTGACAGCCTCTTAAGAATTGCTCAGGAATGGTTGCGCTTTGAGCAGTTCCCAGTTCCAGTATAAATATTGAGCTAAAAGGAACTTGTTGACTCCTTTTCTTCTATTAAAGTGCTATAATAAAGTAAGAGCCATCTAGCCTACTGGATAGAGGCTAGATGGCAGTTATGAAGATTTTGGAGGCACTTATTTATGGGATTTTTAGCTTATGACAAGAATGAAAAACTAGCATTTAACTTCAAGAAAGCCTGCGGCTTATGGTTAATGGCCGTCGCATCGGTGATTGCGGTGGCAACCTTAATTGGTGGCAAGCAGATTATCAATATGCAGGTTTTCAGTATAGGTTACATTGTCAGCTTTTTCGCTATTAACCAGAATAAGTCCTTGCTTAATAAATTATCAACGGGTAGCTCTAGCCCCTTCCAGAAGAAAGTAGCCCTCTATGCGGTCATTTTACTCTTTGTCTTAATGGCCATCTTAGGCGGGCCCTTCTTCGCGACGGAGAATTGGCGCCTTATCTGGCTGGGAGCCTTAATGGCGACCGCACTGCATTTCCTCCCCTTCTATTTCGTCCATGGTAAGTCCATGATTTATCTAGCCCTGGTGTGTGCGGTCAATATTGCGGTTGGCTATCTCTTCCCTAATATTTCCATGGCGGTCATTGCCTATGTAGATGCTGCCATCAAGTTCGCCTTTGGGGCCTATCTCTACTTTTTGTCGCGACCATCTCAACAAGCATAAATAGTTCATTTTACCTTTTAATTTGTCGTTAAAAGGTATATTTTATAAGCATTGATTTGCAGAAGTCAAGCTCGTCATTTGATTAATTTTGTGAGGTGAATATGATGATTAAAAAGCTAGCAATCGTCAGCCTATCAGCTGGGGTATTGGGCGAAGATTTCATCAAGCATGAGCTAGAAATTGGCCTTAAAAGACTGTCAGACCTTGGTCTAGAGGTGAGTTTTATGCCCAATGCGCTCAAGGGAATTGACTATTTGAAGCAGCACCCGGAAGCACGGGCTACTGATTTGTTACAGGCTTTTAGAGATCCAGAGATTGACATGATCCTCTGTGCCATTGGTGGCGATGATACTTATCGACTCTTACCCTATTTATTTGAAAACGGAGAGTTGGCTGGTGCTGTGTCCCAAAAGGTCTTCCTCGGTTTCTCCGACACGACCCTCAATCACTTGATGTTGCATAAAGTCGGGCTCAATACTTTCTATGGACAATCCTTCCTTTCGGATATCTGTGAGCTCAATCAGGACATGCTGCCTTACACACGACAATACTTTGAGGAATTAATAAGGACGGGTACAATAAAAGAAATAAGACCGAGTGAGCTGTGGTATGAGAGCCGGTCTGACTTCGGCGTCGACCAAATTGGCAAGCCTTTGAAATCTCACTCGGACTATGGTTTTGACCTGCTTCAGGGGGACCCAATCTTCTCGGGCGAGATTCTTGGAGGTTGCATTGACTCACTCTATGACATCTTTAATGGGGAGCGCTATGCGGATATGCCCCTACTCTGTAGTCGATATGCCTTGCTCCCTCAAAAAGAAGACTGGGTTGGGAAAATCCTCTTACTGGAATCCAGTGAAGAAAAAATGCCACCTGAGAAATTCTATCAAGCACTCACTTTGCTAAAGGAGACAGGTATCTTCGATTCGATTTCCGGCCTGCTAGTAGGAAAGCCCATGGATGATGTATATTCGGAAGAATACAAGCAGCTATTGGTAGACGTCATCGCCAATCCAAGCTTGCCTGTGGTCTTTAATCTTAACATTGGACATGCTCAACCCCGCTGCATCATTCCCTTTGGCCTGAAAGCGACCGTAGATGTAATCAATCAGGTTATCAGGTTTGAAGGATAATTGGAAACTTGAATAGGGCGACAGCCCTTCTATGGAACAAGCCCAATAGATGGCACCACAACTTATTTTGACCAAAATATCAGCTAGAGGAGAGATCTCATGTTCAAATATACCAAAACCATCATTTTATATCTCTGCCTCATTTTGACCCTAGTAGCCTGTAGTCCTAAGCAGAGTGGCCAAGAAGCAAGCCCCTCTCATCCTAGTTCTTCCAACCTCAATAGTCCAAGTAGCCTGGAAGAAGTGAGGACCCTCTTGTCTGCTCATTTGGATAAGGATAGCGTTGAGGAATTCCTCAAACTTGTTAAGGACTACAATGACATTGTGGGACCTAGCGGGCTCAAGGGGGACTTCACCGAATTCACCAAGACGGACTACGATGTGGCCAAGATTAACCCGCTCTGGCATGAGCAGAAGGGGGATTTTATCGGGACAAATTGCCGCATTAACAGCTATACCTTGCTCAAAAACACCATTGAGATTCCGCCTGTCAGCCAGGATGATGAGCTGCTCTTCATGGATAATGATGCCATCGACAAGGGGCATGTCATGGATGCCAAGGATAAGGCGGCCTTCAATATCCTCTTCTCTCGGGTTAAGACCGAGGCTACCCAGGACGTCAAGGTCCACGCCAAGTGTATGGCGCAATACCTGTCCCAGTTCAAGTTCAATGATAAGGTTAGAATGCTGTCAGTAGTCTTACATGATAATTTGGATGGCGACAGCCTCTTCATCGGCCATGTCGGCGTCTTAGTTCCAGCCAAAGGAGGCTATCTCTTCCTAGAGAAGCTGACCTTCGAGGAGCCTTATCAGGCCATCAAATTTGCCAGCAAGGAAGAGGTCTATCAATATCTGGGGACCAAGTACTCCGACTATACTGGTCCTGGACTGGCCAAGCCCTTTATTATGGATAATGATCAATGGGTGGAGGGGACTCAATAGCTAGTTTATCGCCATTACCATAAGTTCCAAGGCGGGACTCGATGGGATAAACAGAGAACTCAGACCGGATGAGGGCAATCAATTAGATAAGCTTGTATGTGAGGCCATCTTATCCTTAGTTTAGCAGAATGATTACCACCAAGAATGAAAGGGAAAAATAATGCGACAATTAGACCAAGTCTATGATCAACTTCCGATTATATCTTTTGAAAAGAGACAAGCACTACATGATTGGTTACTAGCCAATGAACAGACTTCGCCAGGTATTTGGATTCGGATTTTTAAAGCTAAGTCCAAGTCGCCATCGGTGACCTTCCATGAGGTATTGGAAGAAGGGCTTTGCTTCGGGTGGAGTGAAAGCATGCGACGGTCCTATGATGATCTGTCCTATCTGCAGAAGTTTACACCTCGCAAGGGCAAGTCTACCCAGTCTGAACGGAATTTAAGACTGGTTGACAAGCTAGCAGCCGAGAACCGTATGCGACCTTCGGGCTACTCGGCTTTAGGTTTAAAGCCAAAAAACTAGATTTACTTTGTCTGAAAGGAGCAACCCATATGGCCAAGGACCTGAGTCAATTATCTTTAGAAGAACTCTGGCGTCTATTTCCAATCTTCCTAGTGGAACCTAAGGCTCAGTGGGAGGCTGATTATCAAGAAATGGAAGCGCGACTGGAACAAGTCCTAGGAGATTTGCCTCTGGTTCGTATCAGCCACATTGGTAGTACGGCCATCCCAGGCATCTGGGCCAAGGATATCGTTGATGTCTTGGTCGAGTTAGCACCCCAGGCTGATTTGCGCCTAGCCAGTGATTGCCTAATTCAGTCTGGCTTCCTTAAAATGTCAGAGTCAGAGGGGCGGGTATCCTTGAATGCGGGTTATACGCCACAAGGCTTCGCGGATAAGGTCTATCACATTCACTTGCGCTACCAAGGAGATCACGACGAGCTCTACTTTAGGGACTATCTCAGGGAACATGCCCAAGTAGCTGAGGATTATGAGACCCTCAAGTTAGCTCTCTGGTCTCAGTATGAGCACAATCGAGATGCCTACACTGATGCCAAGACCGACTTCATCCAAACTTGGACGCGCCAAGCCCGTCAAGAATACGGGGCGCGCTATGACAAAGGAAAAACAGACTAATAATTTAGCTCTAGTATTGCAACAAAGGTAGAAAGGGAAGGAACCAGATTAATGTGGATACCTTATAAAAAATTAGTCTTCTACGGTGCCTATCTGAGCCAAGTCCAGAAAGAAGCAGACCGTCGCTTGCTAGCAGAGTATGACCTCTCTAGTGGTCAGCTGACTTGGAAAGAGGAAAGTCCTACTGACCTAAGCCGGCGTGTGGCCTGGACCCTGTGGTCTCTAGGCTTGGTCATCTTGCCCCTGCTAGCCGGGCGCCTTATTCGCTGGCTAGGTTATGATGCGGGGCGTCAGCCACACTACCCGGATAGATATCTAGGTAGCCTGGGGGCAGTGGCCTTGCCTTTGCTCTTGGGGCTCTTGTTAGCGCTAGTATATGAAGGCGTGGCAAGCCATCTCAGAGCCCAAGTCAAGTCAGTGCCAGTGCCAGACCTGGCTAGTCAGCGTGCCATTTTAAGCGACTTTCGTGACCAAACCCTGCGTTTTAATGGAGCCCTACCGGGGCGCCAGCGGCCTTATCTGGTCAATAGTCTCTTGTTATTAGGCTATCTCTTTGGCCTGGTGCCGCTGGTATGGGGGCTCTACTGGCAACCCGTCCTAGTCTCGTCCTTTGTAGCTCGTCTGGGGATTTTGGCTTTTCTCCTATCCTTGCTACCAAACTTTATCTTGACCCTCTTGCTTAAGTCCTGGGTCATCCAACGTCTCCTGCGAGGTATAGAGCAGCAAGCCTAAACTTTCAATAATGTAAGATAACCCGGCTAACTGTAAGCTCAGCTTATGGTTGGCCGGGCTTTTTGGGTCTAAACTTAAGCTAAGAAAACTTAAAGGAGTATTCCTATGAAGAAATTAAATGCAACTCAAATCAAATACTTGTTGGCAGCCCTCATGGTTTTAGATCATCTGCCCCATGTGCCCGGTCTGGTGCCACCACTCTGGGAGGGCATCTTTCATGCCATGACGCGCTGTGTGGCCGCGGGCTTTGCCTATCTGGCGGTAGAAGGCTTCATCCATACCCGTAATCTGCAGCGCTATCAAGTCCGTCTCTGGGGTGCCGCAGCCATCATGGTAGCTGGCAACTGGCTGCTTAATGGCCTCTTGGCCGAGCGCGGTGTCCATATCAGCAATAACATCTTCCTCACCCTAGCTCTGGGGGTAAGCATTCTGGCATTGGCCTTCCCGCGGTATAGTCTGACACCAGAGGCCAAACGTCTCCGTTGGGCTGGCGCAGGCTTCCTCTTCTTAGCCGGCCTCTTGCTGACAGAAGGGGGCATGGTGGTACTACCCTTTATCTTGATTACCTACTGCTGCCGTCAGCGCAAGGGCCTTGGGACCGTGCTTTATTTAGGTCTTGCTCTAATCCTATTTGCCCTTTCTTACGCCACCTATGACAGTTGGCAGGAGACCCTCACCATGATGCTCTATAACTCTGATTGGCTCTTCATTAGTGTCTTGCCTCTCTTAGCCCTCTACAATGGCCAAAGAGGTAAGCAGTCAGCCTTCAACCGCTACTTCTTCTATGTCTTCTATCCGCTCCATCTCTGGCTTTTGGCCTTGGTGGCGGCGGGCTTAGCCAAATAGGCCTTTCCTTGCCTGACGAGCTCAAATAGGTTAGACTAGGGCTAGGTACTCCAGTAACCAAGGTGACTCCCCTTATCATCGGTCACCCAAGGAGGTAAAGCATGAAAAAATTACATCTAGTCTTAGCCAGTCTAGCAACCGCTACTAGCTTCTTATTGGCCCCTCAAGCAGCCTGGGCCAATGAATCGGACGATAGCCAAGAGTCCAGTTCTGCTGTTTCAGAGTCTAGTAAGGAGTTAGAAAACAAGGAGCAGGAAGAAGCCTTCTTCAAGACCCTCTTGAAGGTGGAAGCAACTGCCTTTGACAAGGGCCAAGATAAGATTTTCGAATCATCCAAGAACTGGATGTATGAGGCCGTGGATGGCAAGGAGCCACCTAAGCCAACTGAACGTCCCTACAAGATTCCCGAGGATTGGAAGATGCATCCATCCTTGACCAAGGACGACCGTCGGGATATAGGTTATCGCATCATGACGCCTGGCATGAAGGGTTATGTCAATCTCTATACCTTAGAGGCTTATACGACTTCCCCCCTCAAGGGTGGTAAGTTGCTCACCGATAAGGAACTGGAGGAGCGTCTCAAGTCAGACCGGCCAGATTCCATCTTCCAAGGATCGATTGAAATCGAGGGTAAGCAATTTCAGGCTCGCTATGAAGTCGAGCCCGAACACGACACGGCTTGCCTAGTCTTCTACCGCCTAGAGGATACGGGTAAACAAGATGATTCTGTCTTGGTCGGAGCCCTCTATTTCCCCTTAGAACGGGACCAAGACCTAGAGACGGCCATCAGCCAGCAAGTAGCTAATCTCAAGGGGATTTTAAGCCAGTTGAGTAAGGATAAATAAGCTAAGATGACAAGAGGCTAGCTCTAGGGAGCTAGCCTCTTGTTTTTAATTTTATAGTTATTTGCTATATCAGGTTCTAGAAAAATAGTCTAAGGGAATAGGTCCTTCTATCTTGTTTTGCCTCACTTAACTTTGTTATACTGCCTTTACAGTAATCATTAGCTCTTAGTTAGGAGGAGACAAGATGTCAGATTTACTTTCACTTTATGAAACACTCAAGTCCAAAAAATGGGTTGACCTTAGCCATGTCATTAACGAATCTAGCCCCCACTTCCCTGCGCTACCAGCCCTAGAGAAGGAAGACCTCTTCACCCTTAAGGATGGTTTCCACGTTCAGAAAATCTCGGTGGTGGGCCAATACGGCACCCACATTGACGCTCCAATCCACTTCGTGGCGGGTGGCCGCTGGCTGGATCAGATTGAGCTCAAGGATCTGCTCTTGCCTCTTTATGTTATTGACAAGTCGGCTCAAGTGGCGGAGAACCCTAACTACATTTTGACCAAGCAAGACATCCTGGATTTCGAAGCAGAACATGGTCAAATTCGCCCAGAAAGTTTCGTGGCCTTCCGGAGCGACTGGTCTAAGCGCTGGCCAAGCCAAGAGGCCATGCGCAACCTAGATGCAGCCGGTGTTCAGCAGAGTCCAGGTTGGAGTCGCGAGGCCTTGGAATTTCTGATTAAGGAACGCCAAGTCAAGGCTGTGGGCCATGAGACCTTTGACACCGATGCTGGTATTCCGGCAGCGGAGCATGGCTTAGTTAATGAATATTATCTCTTGGAGCAAGATATCTACCAGGTAGAAGTCTTGAATAATTTGGACCAAGTGCCAGCCACTGGTGCCTTGATTAGTGTCCACTTCCCACATTGGGAGCAAGCGACTGGTTCGCCTGTGCGCGCCATTGCTATTTTACCTTAAGCCAATAAATGAGGTCGGATTCTTGAAGTCCGGTCTCTTTTTTATGGGAATGAGTGGCAAATGGCTTTGTTTGACTCAGTTAGGGCTTGGTGTATACTAGGGCTAAGAAGTTTATAAGGGGGTGAGGCTATGACCAGGCGGAAAATTAAGTTGCTAGACAGCGATGATTTGAGAAAGCAGCTAGATTCCTATTACCAAGCCGCTAGTCAGGAGACTTGTGCCCGCTTCGGCCGGGATTTGGTAGAGCATTTGATTGAATTGACGGGCTTCAAGGTAGGGCAGGAGCCTGATGTTGAGGCAGGTTGGGCTGTCAGCCAAGCTTGTTTGGTCGGCCAGGCCCGTATGCATGATGTCAGACAGGCGGGCTTCAAGATACACGCCCTGGCCAAGCAAGCCGAGAATCCTCTAGAACAAACCCTTTTGCGGGTCATTGGCCATGCGGTGGCGACCGCCCATATGAAGGAACACGCCCTGGTCGCCAGTGACTATGCAATCAAGCTTATTAACCTAGCCTATCCAGATGACCTGGCAGCCGTTCAAAAAGAACGCCAGTGGCAGTTGGCTTGGTGGCAAGACAAAACAGACTATGATAGAGCCTAGCTTCTGTCGTAGTTTTTTGTTTTCTTAGGGGCATCAATATTTCCCAACTATATCCTCATCTAGAAAGAATCTTATATAACAGATGTGGTCAGAAGATGTTGACAGGCCGGAGTAGGGCTTTACTTTTCTTGTATTAGGTCAGAATTACGAACATTTAAGCACAAACTATTTAAACTTAGTAGTGCGGTTTGCGCCCCAGAGTCAAGAGAGTATATAATAAATCCAGCAGGACTATATTGATTAAATTAGGGGATTGATTAGTATGACTGAAGACTATTTGTATTTTGGATCTGATTATTTAGAGGGAGCACATGAGCGGGTTTTGGAGCGATTGATAGAAGTCAACCGCCAGCCGGCTGCGGGTTATGGTAGTGATAGCCACAGTGAACGGGCCTATGACTTGATTCGTCAAGCCTGCGACTGCCCCCATGCCACGGTTCATTTCTTTATAGGGGGAACTCAAACCAACTCCACTGTTATTCGGGCCCTCTTACGGCCCTACCAAGGGGTCTTGGCGCCGGATACGGGCCATATTAATGTCCATGAAGCGGGCGCGATTGAACTAGGGGGTCACAAGGTTTTGCCTCTGCCTAGCCATGAAGGTAAGTTGACCGCCCAAGCGGTTGAGGATTGGGTGACGACTTTCTATGCGGATGCTAACCATGTCCATTCAGTCTATCCTGGCATGGTCTATGTGTCGCAACCAACCGAGTTGGGGACGCTCTACAGTCTAGCCGAGCTTGAAGCCTTGTCAACTGTCTGCCGTCGGCACCAGCTTCCCCTCTTTATTGATGGGGCGCGACTGGCCTATGCCTTGGCCAGCCCAAGTAACGATGTCAGTCTAGCGGATTTGGCGCGTTTGACGGATGTCTTCTATATTGGCGGAACCAAGTGTGGAACCCTGCTAGGGGAGGCCGTGGTGATTTCCAACCCAAGTCTACTGCCACACTTCTTTACTGTCATGAAGCAGGGGGGTGCCGTCCTAGCTAAAGGACGCGTCCTAGGGGTCCAATTCGAGGCGCTGTTCGAGGATGGCTTCTATCAGGTCATCGGCCGCGAGGCGGTGGCAGCAGCCCAGACTATTCAGGATTGCCTAGTGGCCAATGGCTACGAGCTAGTCGATCGTTCGGTAACCAACCAGGTCTTTGTCCGTCTACCTAAGGTCTTGGTGCCGATATGGTCGGACAAGGTCCAATATGCGACCTGGGAACTGGCTGAGGATTATGTCGTGGCCCGTCTGACAACGGCTTGGTCTACGCGACCAGAGCAGGTGACGGCCCTCTGTAATTTCATTGCCCTGCACCCAGTTCAAAGCTAAGTTTATTTTGACCGCCTTGATAGGATGCGGTCTTTAGTAAAAGAGAGAAGGTGACTGCCGATGCAAGACTATATCAAGCGCCTGGAGGCGGAGTTCTCACTGATTGAAAAAGGCTTCAAGGAAGAGGAGAAAAGGGCTCAAGCGGATTACGCCAGTCAGGATTCGGACTATATCAAGCGATTGGCCATGCAGGCCTATCAATCAGAAACCTATCAAGTGCGCATGTATGCCGTCTTCCTCATGGGCTACCTGTCCCAGCAAGAGGACATACTGAATTATTTGAGAGAGCAGGTCTGTCTGGACCCTAACTGGCGGGTCCAGGAAGTATTAGCCAAGGCCTTGGACCATTACTGCAAGACCACAGGTTACCCAGCAGCCTTGCCGGTCGTTGATGAATGGCTAGGCCATAGCCAAGCTAATACCAGACGGGCTGTAACGGAGGGGCTGAGAATTTGGACTAGCCGGCCTTACTTTAAGGACCATCCCCAGGAAGCCATTGGGCGTATCGCTGGCTTGAAGCGGGATCCCAGTGACTATGTCCGCAAGTCGGTCGGCAATGCCCTGAGGGACATTAGCCGGAAATTTCCTGATCTCATTCAAGCGGAGTTAGCAACTTGGACCTTGGACGGCAAAGACATCCAGCAGGTTCATAAGCTAGCTAGCAAATTTCTCATTGCATAAAAAAAGGCCATGTCATGGCCTTTTTCTTATCTTATGGTCTATCTTGACGTAGTTCCCAGTAGTAATCCAGCTTGTCTAGCAAGAGGTCCAGGCTAAAATAGCCAGCTTCTTGCAGGTAGCGGCGCCCATCAATGTATACTTGTAAGGTGGGCGCGGACAGGATTTGTTCCTGGGCGGCTACTTGGGGCCACTGGCTTAAGTCGATATAGCGTAGGGTAGCCTGGGGATGGCTTTGAGCCCATTCATCCAGTCTCAAGGCCAAGCTAGCGCAGGGCGCGCATTGGGGTCTACCGAATTGGAGAATGAGGAGCTGAGACTGAGCCTTGAGTTGGGCCAAGTCTTCGTGGGCTTGGAGTGCTTGCATGTGGGTCCTCCTTAACAGATTCTTATTTTTATGGTAGCATGGTGACTGAGACTGGGCAAGTTAGGTGCTTGCGCCCATAGGAGGAGACGGGAATGACAGATTTGAATTTGGCAGCTCTAGAGGCCTATCTAGCGGAGCATTATGGTGACTGGGGTCAGGAACAGGGCCTCTTCATTAAGCTAGTAGAGGAAATGGGTGAAATAGCCGAGCTACTCAATATTCGTGCGGGGCGCAAGCAAGGCAAGGGCCAGGATACCGACCAGGAACTGGTGACTGAGCTGGCGGACCTGATTCATTATGCGGTGGCCATTGCGGCCATCAATGGCTTGGATTTAAGCAAGGCCATCATCGAGAAGGATATTCAGGCAGCCATCAAGTACCAGCATGAGCGTAATCTGGCTGACTTCTTAGCAGAATGGAAACAGCGGCCATGATGACCTATATTTGGCTCTATCTTGTTCTGATTAATCTGCTGACGGCTGCTGTCTATATCTGGGATAAGCATCAAGCTGTGGCGCGCCACTGGCGGGTGCCGGAAGCCCGCCTATTAGGCCTAGCTGCCATAGGAGGTGCCCTGGGCGCCCTCCTGGCCATGCAGGTTTGGCGCCACAAGACCCACAAGTGGCTTTTTGCCCTGGGGGTCCCTCTTATGTTAGTGCTTCAGGCCGTCCTTCTCATTTTCCTTGTATTTGAGTGGCTCCCTAAGTTAGGGCGTTAAGCTAGTACTAGTTAGCGTCAAGCCGATGGCTTGGCGCTTTTTTCATGAAATTTCCAATTGTTTTCAGAAAGTGATACAAATTTCTGACGCCAGATCCTTGTATTAGAAAAATAAGTGTGTTAGAGTATTTTCTAATAAAACTTTAATCATTCGCTTAGCTATATCTAAGTGATAAGGAGGACGCTTATGGAATTTGTACAAGTCGTACGTAGTACACCCGGACAATATATCAGTGAAAAAGGAGCTTTGGCTTCTTTAGTAGGCATTTTAAAGAACTTCGAGCGTCCCTACATTATTACCGGGGAGAAATCTTACGCTGCCTTTCTTAAACATTTACCTCAACCGCTAGAAGGTGTGCCAGTCTTACGTTATGACCACACAGCCAGCTATGAAGATATGGACCGCTTGGCTCAATTAGCAGCTGATGCCGATGTCATCGTGGCTGTCGGTGGGGGCAAGCTTTGTGACACTGCCAAGGGGACGGCTGACCGCCTCCACTGTGAAGTGGTGACCGTGCCGACAATCGTGGGGACCTGTGCGCCAACCACTCCTGTTGCGGCTGTCTACCATCCTAATGGAGTCTTCAATGACGTGGCCTACTTCAAACGTACCCCGTATGCCTGCGTGGTGGACTTAGATCTCCTAGTTGAGTCGCCTAGACGCTACTTCGAAGGGGGCATCTGTGATACGGTAGCCAAGTGGTATGAAGCCGAAAGTATCACCCGTCATTTGACTGGGGCGCTAGAAGCCAATGTAGAATTAGGTTTGGCTGCTGCCAAGGTAACCAAGGATATTCTGCTTCGCGATACCCACGCTGCCTTAGCCACTCATGCCTTGGGCGTAGTGAACGACACCTTCAAGCGCGTGGTTGACACGGTCTTCAACGTGGCTGCTGCCGTAGGGTGCTTTGCCTGTGAATATGGCCGTATGTCGGGGGCTCACGCTGTCCACAACGCTCTATCACAATTTGCCGAAACCCATACCATTGAACATGGGGTCAAGGTGGCTTATGGGCTGCTGGTAATGTTGGCAGCCATGGGTGAAGAGGGTGAGACCCAAAAACTCATCGACTACTGCAAGGACAATGGCTTCATCTACTCCTGGCAACAACTAGGGGTCCAAGAGGATATGGCGACTGCCGTAGCTAAGATGGCTGACTTCGCCGCCTCCGACAAGGAGACCTTCAAACTGGCGGTGCCTGGCGTGACACCTGAACAAGTCCAAGCGGCCGTCTACCAGGTAGAAGCCCAAGCTCAAGCTAAATAATTCTAATTTCTACTTCCTTAAGATCGGTCCGCTCATTCAGTTCGCCATAAGCTGAATGAGCGGGCTTTTTTGTCGGGTGACTTGGCTCAGAGAATTCCATAGCTTGCAGGGCCAGAATTTGCTATAATAGGAAGGAACGAGACATAGAAGTAAAGGAGCTAAAGGCATGACCCAACGCGATAATAATATATCCTATCAAATCGACTCCATCCTGACCGACGTTAGTCAGGACCAAGTCCAAGAAGACAAGCAAATTCGCCAAATTAACGAAGACCACCTGCTGATTAAGGAGGAACCTTATCAATTGGTTCTCAACTACCGTGAGGGCTTCGACTTGCTAGCCTTCGAGAATCGCTACCAAGAATACTTCGAGAAGTTCGACTTCATTGTCGGGGACTGGGGCTTTGAACAGTTACGCCTACGAGGCTTCTATCAAATCGGCCAGGCCAAGGTGCCTAAGGATCAGACCATTGATTTCCTAGAAGACTATCTCAATGAATACTGTAACTTTGGCTGTCGATACTTCGTCCTAGCCAAGGAGCGGGAAGTGGCTAAATACGCCAAACTCAAAGACAAGGCTAAGACTAAGCCGGCCCCAATCGAGAAAAAGGTAGGCGAGACCAAGCAACTAGCTAAGATTCAAGTTAAGGAAGATCCAAATCGCTTCAAGGGCAACAAGGTGGATGCGCCGGCTAAGGGCGGCAAGAAGCCTTTCAAGAAGCGCAACCGTCGCCCAGCCGCTGGCGATCAGGCGGCCCCTAAACAGGCGCCAGCTGCTGCCAAGCAACGTAAGAATAACTTTGTCATCAAGCAAAAGAACAAAACCAACCCTTAGGAGGTCCCTATGAAAGACTACGCAGGTTATTTGATTGATTTAGATGGAACGGTCTACTTCGGCAAGAATCGTATTCCGACAGCCGAAGCCTTCATTAAGAAGTTAGTGGCGCAAGACATTCCCTTCCTCTTCATTACCAATAATGCGACGCGCTCGGCAGCTCAAGTGGCTCAGGCCCTCAGCACCCAGTATGAATTGCCTGTGACCGAGAAGCATGTCTATACCTCCGCCATGGCCATTATTGACTATCTGCATGCCCACCATGAGGGGCAAACGGTTTATGTAGTGGGCGAAGCACCCCTTAAGGAACAGGTGGCAGCAGCCGGCTTCACGCTAGTGGAAAATGAATCGGCTCAAGTGGTGGTCCAAGCCCTGGACCGTCAGACCACCTATGAAGCCCTGTCCATTGCGGTCCTAGCTATCCGTAATGGTGCGGCCTTCTTGGTGACCAATACCGACAGTAATATCCCAACTGAACGGGGCATGATGCCAAGCTCAGGAGCCTTGACTTCCTTTATTCAGTATGCCAGTCAGGTAGAACCGGTCGTTATGGGCAAACCTTTCAGTCCTATTCTGGAAGGTGGTCTCCATACCCTGGGCTTGACCAAGGATCAAGTCCTCATGATTGGTGATAATTACGAGACCGACATCAAGGTGGGGATTAATGCCGGTATGGATACCCTACTCGTCTTAACAGGCTTCACTCAAGAAGAAGATCTCAAGTCCGTGCCAGTGCAACCAACCTACGTCCGGCCAGACCTCTCCACTTGGGAGCTCTAGTCATGGAACAAATAAGGGCATGGATTCGGGCGGGAGTCAGTCTCTTGGGTGGCCTGGCCAATGCTGTTCTAGGCACCGTCATCTTAGCGCCCCTGCTCTATGGGGCCTATCTGCAACTAGGCTGGATTCCACGTATTGCAGGCCTGTCAAAGGCAGCAATCTATGATGACTTTATGCGCATCTGGACCTATCTATGGCAAGTCTGGCGGCCTAGCCTAGAACTAGCACATTTTGCCAGTTCAGCCGGAGGGCGTCAGCACTTTGCTGAGGTTCGGACGCTCATAATTGGCCTGGTCTTGTTAGCTCTCCTGCTCAATGTCCTTATCTGGCGCTGGGCCCGCCAAGAGCAATTCAACTCCTGGTCCTATTGGCAGGCGCTTAAGCAAGGCCAGTGGGGGCTAGCCCTACTAGGACTAGGGATGCTACTCTTCTTTGACCAGGCCTTTGTGGCCTTCCATCGGCTCTTCTTCGCCAATGAGCTCTGGCTCTTCGATCCGCGTCTGGACCCCGTCATTTGGATTCTACCTCAGTCTTATTTTTTGGGACTGACGGCACTTATTCTGGCCTTCTATGTCTTGTGGTCCTGGCTTTTTGCCAAATTCTTCGCTCCTCAAGCATTTTGAATACGCTTTGCATAAGCTTATGCTATAATGAGGATAACCTAATCGAGGAGGAAGTAAGTATGAGCAAAAAAATTTCATTATCAACCGTCGTGAACACAGGTGGCCGTGATGGCGAAGTTAAATCCGTAACAGGGGACTTAAACCTTAAGACTAGCATGGCTAAAAAAGAAGGCTACACCAACCCAGAAGAACTCTTCGCAGCTGGTTTGTCTGCCTGCTTCAATGGGGCTTTGTCCTTCCCATTACAACGTGATGGCTTAGGCGACCGTCAACGCCAAGTGCGCGCTGAAGTAGTGCTCTTAGGCGACCTGCCAGATACTAACAGCTTGCACCTAGCAGCTAAATTAATTGTATCTATTGAAGGCTTGAGCCCAGAAGAAACCTTACGCTATGTTCAAGAGACAGAAAACATCTGCCCTTACACTAAAGCAGTAAAAGGCAACATCGAAGTGGAATTAGTAGCTGAATAAGTATAAAAAGACGAGGCCCAGGCCTCGTCTCTTTATTTATCCTCGAAAAGGGAGGAACTGTGAACATGTAGATTGTTGCGCTCTGGATAGAGGCTGGCCATGGCGTGGCTAACCGCTGTAGTGGCTTCACCAAAACCAGTCGCAATCAGCTTAGTCTTGCCTTGGTATTGGGCAATATCCCCGATGGCATAGACACCTGGCAAATTAGTTTGGTGGCAGCTGCCGGTCTCGATAGTCTGACGCTTGATGGTAAGGGGCCACTTGGCGATTTCGCCCAAGGAAGAGACGAAGCCGTAGCTGACGATGAAGTCATCGACGGCTAAGTCGACGCTTTCTTCTTGGCGTGGCACTTGCAAGGTTAGGTGGTCAAGCTGGCCGTCTTGGCCATGGAGGGCAACTGGAATATAAGGGGTCCAAATCTTGACGCTAGAAGACTCCAACAGGCTGACACTGTGTTCGTGGGCCCGGAATTGGGGTCTGCGGTGAATTAGGTGGACTTGCTTGGCATAAGGTTCGATAGCCAGCGCCCAGTCCAGGGCGGAGTCGCCCCCGCCACAGATGGCTACGACCCGATCTTGGAAGGCCTCAGGTTGGCGGACAAAGTAATGAAGCGATTTACCTTCGAAGTCTGGCGCCTCGGGCAAGTCCAATTTACGAGGACGGAAGGCCCCGTTGCCTACGGCGATAATAACCGCGCGGCTAAAATGACTGGCTTGCGGGGTCTGAATTTCATAGTAGGGCTTGCCGTCCTCATCTTCATGTTGAATCAGTTGACGGGCTTCCTGGCCGGTACAGATGGTGGTGTCGAAGTGGTCCAGTTGTTGAATCAGGGACTGGGTGAGGTCGCCCCCCTTTATTTGGTAGTGGGCCGGGATATCGTAGATGGTCTTCTCAGGGTAGAGATGGGCTGGCTGGCCACCTAGCAGGTCCAAGCTTTCGATGATTTTGGTCTTGGCCTGGCGCATGCCAGCGTAAAAGGCAGCATAGAGGCCAACCGGCCCGCCACCGATGATGGTGATGTCGTAAATTTGTGACATAGTAGGGACTCCTTATTCAATCATAGTTTTTAAGGCAAAAGAAAAGGGCAAGTCCAGGGTCCTTGCACCAGATTTCTTAGAGACTGAGATAGATGGCCCGGCTGACGAAGGCGACTAGAACGCCGACTAAGACGCCGACCACCACTTCGGTGGGGCGATGGCCCAGGTATTTTTCGATGATCATATCCTCATAATGATCGATGTCGTAGCTTTCTTGCAGACGGCGGAAGTCAGCTTGGATCTCCGGATCTTGCAGGCGACGCTTAGCTAAGAGGTTGAGCAGGAGGCCCTGTTCGCCACTCTGGCGACGTACGCCCATGGAGTCAAACATGACGATGACCCCGAAAATAGTGGCGATGGCCACCAGAGGGGATTCAAAGCCGTATTCCAGCACTAGGCTGGTAATCAGGCTGCTAACTGCGGCCGAATGCGAACTTGGCATGCCGCCAGTCGTCATGACAATATTTACTTTGACCTTATGACGGCTAGTCACGAGGGCAATAGGGTATTTAATAGCTTGAGTGAAGAGAATCGCGACAAGAGATGTCAGCAATATAGTATTCATAAGTGGGGGGATCCCTCCTTCTCCTTATACAGGTATCTATTAGATAATATCAAAAAATGCGACTTGAAACTAGTAGGAAGCCGTAAATTCTCAAGAAAAATCGTCTAGAGGTCGCTTTTGATTTGAATCTGACGGGATTTAGTGTATCATATAGATGATATTCAACCATTAACAATAGGAGGATGATTCATGACATATCCACAACTTGATCTGGCTCAAGCCAGCTTACATGCTTTAATTAAAACCAACCACGGCGACATCAAGGTAGCCCTTTTCCCAGAGCTAGCACCTAAGACCGTGGCTAACTTCGTAGGTCTTGCTAAGCAAGGCTACTATGACGGCGTGATTTTCCATCGGGTCATTGAAGACTTCATGATTCAGGGAGGCGACCCAAGCGGTACCGGTATGGGCGGCGAGAGCATCTACGGCGAGAGCTTCGAAGATGAATTCTCACGTGAGCTCTACAACTTGAAGGGGGCCCTTTCCATGGCTAACGCAGGGCCTAATACCAACGGCAGCCAATTCTTCATCGTGACAGCCAGCAATGTACCAAGCACCATGTTGGGCCAAATGCAGGAACTCGGTTTCCCTGAAGAAATCGTGGCAGCCTATGCGACAGAGGGTGGGACACCTTGGTTGGACCAACGCCACACTGTCTTCGGTCATGTGGTAGAAGGCATGGATGTCGTCATTGCAATCAATAAAGTTGTTACCGGTCTCCAAGATAAACCGGTAGAACCTGTTGTGATTGAGACGATTGATGTGTTAGAATAAGCAAGGATGGTGACATCCTATGACTGAATTTAAAATAGGCGATATCGTTGAAGGCCAAATCACAGGTATCCAAAATTATGGTGTTTTCGTTGGCCTCTCGCCAACCGAACAAGGTCTGGTTCATATTTCCGAGTGCAAGCATGGCTACATGAATGAACTCAGCAACCAGATTAAGGTAGGCGACAAGGTCAAGGTCATGGTCATTGACATTGATGAATATACCAAGAAGATTAGCCTGTCCATGCGGGTCTTGATGAAGCTCAACACCCCGCCGTATCCAGCCCGGACCAAGAAGCGCGCCAAGCGCCATTTGCCTGACATTGGTTTTTCCAGTGTGGCTAAGAAGTTACCGGAGTGGATTGACAGCGCCCTTCAATCCATTGAAGAAGATCGCTTTGAAGTCAAGCAACAAATCAAATAAACTAGTCCAATACTAGCTAGACAAGAGGTAGGAAAAAATGGCACATATTAAATTTGATTACTCTACTGCCAAAAAATTCTTTGGCGAACACGAACTAACTCAACTCCAAGACTACGTGACCGTAGCTGACCGTCAATTGCGTGAGGGTACAGGGGCAGGTAGCGACTATACTGGTTGGGTGACTTGGCCTGAAGCATACGACAAGGAAGAATTTGCCCAAGTTCAAGCAGCTGCTGAGAAAATCCGTCAAGATTCTGATGTCTTAGTTGTGATCGGGATTGGGGGTTCATACCTAGGTGCCCGTGCAGCCATCGAGTTCTTGAACGATAGCTTCTATAATATGAAGGCCGGCCGCAAGGGTATGCCACAAGTAGTCTTTGCTGGTAACAGCATTTCTTCTACTTATTTACATGACTTATTAGACTTAATTGGCGACCGTGACTTCTCAATCAACGTTATTTCTAAATCAGGGACTACTACTGAACCAGCCGTTGGTTTCCGTGTCCTCAAGGAAAAATTGATTGCTAAGTATGGTAAGGAAGAAGCCATCAAACGTATCTACGCAACCACTGACGCTAAGCGTGGCGCCCTCAAGGCAGAAGCTGACCAAGAAGGCTACCAAACTTTCGTTATTCCAGATGCAATCGGCGGGCGCTTCACTGTCTTAACACCAGTTGGTCTCTTGCCAATCGCAGTTGCAGGTGGCGACATCCAAGCTATGATGCAAGGGGCAGCAGCTGCTATGGCCGAATACAGCCAAGCAGATTTAGCAAGCAACCAAGCTTACCAATATGCAGCGATTCGTAACATTCTCTACCGTAAAGGTAAAGTAACCGAACTCTTGGTTAACTACGAACCAGGTATGGCCTTCTTCAACGAATGGTGGAAACAACTCTTCGGTGAATCAGAAGGGAAAGACTTCAAGGGCATTTACCCATCAAGTGCTAACTTCTCTACTGACTTACACTCCTTGGGTCAATACATCCAAGAAGGCCGTCGCAACATCTTCGAGACGGTTGTCAAGGTTGAGACGCCTCGCCATGACGTGGTCATTCCAGAACAAGAAGTTGATACCGATGGTTTAGGTTACTTACAAGGTCAAACAGTTGACTTCGTTAACACCAAAGCCTTCCAAGGGACACTCTTGGCTCACATCGATGGCCAAGTGCCTAACTTAGTCGTAAGCATTCCAGCGATGGACGCCTACAGCTTAGGTTACTTAGTCTACTTCTTCGAAATTGCGGTGGCTATTTCTGGTTACCTCAATGGGGTTAACCCATTCGACCAACCAGGGGTAGAAGCCTACAAGAAGAATATGTTTGCCCTCTTAGGCAAGCCAGGTTTTGAAGACTTAGCTGCAGAATTGAACAGCCGCTTATAAGACTTTCTACTATATAATAGACAGAAACAAGCAGGGATCCAGATAGACTTCCCTGCTTGTCTTGTTTATACCACTATATCTTGTGGCCAAAGAGGGCCCCAAAGAGTCTTAAACACAAGTTCTCAAATAGACCAAAAAAGATGAAAAAAAGTGGTTGACAGTCTTAAGTGGACCATGGTATATTACTAGAGTCCTTACGACAGCGACAGCTGAAAAAGCTGCTGGCTAATTCCTAAAAAGGGCTTGACCTGAAGCGGTTGTAATGATATTATAGAGTAGGTCTGAGAGTTAGCGAACATTCACTAAAAAGTTTGAAAAAAGAGCTAAAAAGTGTTTGACAAGCATAGCCGAGACTGATATGATATATGAGTTGCTACCAGCAACAAGCACTGACCAAAAACTTCGAAAAAACTTCTGAAAAGTTGTTGACAGGAAGTGAGGCTTGTGCTAATATATAGAAGTTGTCACGTGGTGGCAAGGAGCACATTGAAAACTAAACAAAGACACACCAAGAATGTGAGGGTCATCGAGGAAACTTGATGAACAACCAACAATTCAGCAGCAGACAAGCTGGGTAAAAAACAAGCTAGTAAAGAAATGAGTCAACAAGACTTATGAAATTTTTCATGAGAGTTTGATCCTGGCTCAGGACGAACGCTGGCGGCGTGCCTAATACATGCAAGTCGAACGAACCGCGACTGAGTGCTTGCACTTGGTCAAGGTGAGTGGCGAACGGGTGAGTAACACGTGGGTAACCTACCTCATAGTGGGGGATAACAGTCGGAAACGACTGCTAATACCGCATAGGACATGGGATCACATGATCCAGTGAGGAAAGGTGGCGCAAGCTATCGCTAAGAGATGGACCCGCGGTGCATTAGCTAGTTGGTAGGGTAACGGCCTACCAAGGCGATGATGCATAGCCGACCTGAGAGGGTGATCGGCCACATTGGGACTGAGACACGGCCCAAACTCCTACGGGAGGCAGCAGTAGGGAATCTTCCGCAATGGACGCAAGTCTGACGGAGCAACGCCGCGTGAGTGAAGAAGGTCTTCGGATCGTAAAGCTCTGTTGTTAGAGAAGAACAGCGCATAGAGTAACTGTTATGCGTGTGACGGTATCTAACCAGAAAGCCACGGCTAACTACGTGCCAGCAGCCGCGGTAATACGTAGGTGGCGAGCGTTGTCCGGATTTATTGGGCGTAAAGGGAGTGTAGGCGGTCTTTTAAGTCTGATGTGAAAGCCCACGGCTCAACCGTGGAGGGTCATTGGAAACTGGGAGACTTGAGTGCAGAAGAGGAGAGCGGAATTCCATGTGTAGCGGTGAAATGCGTAGATATATGGAGGAACACCAGTGGCGAAGGCGGCTCTCTGGTCTGTAACTGACGCTGAGGCTCGAAAGCGTGGGGAGCAAACAGGATTAGATACCCTGGTAGTCCACGCCGTAAACGATGAGTGCTAAGTGTTGGAGGGGTTCCACCCTTCAGTGCTGGAGTTAACGCAATAAGCACTCCGCCTGGGGAGTACGGCCGCAAGGCTGAAACTCAAAGGAATTGACGGGGACCCGCACAAGCGGTGGAGCATGTGGTTTAATTCGAAGCAACGCGAAGAACCTTACCAGGTCTTGACATCCCGACGACCGCTCTAGAGATAGAGTTTTTCTTCGGAACGTCGGTGACAGGTGGTGCATGGTTGTCGTCAGCTCGTGTCGTGAGATGTTGGGTTAAGTCCCGCAACGAGCGCAACCCCTATAACTAGTTGCCAGCATTAAGATGGGGACTCTAGTTAGACTGCCGGTGACAAACCGGAGGAAGGTGGGGATGACGTCAAATCATCATGCCCCTTATGACCTGGGCTACACACGTGCTACAATGGATGGTACAACGAGCAGCGAACTCGCGAGGGTAAGCGAATCTCTAAAAGCCATTCTCAGTTCGGATTGTAGTCTGCAACTCGACTACATGAAGCCGGAATCGCTAGTAATCGCGGATCAGCACGCCGCGGTGAATACGTTCCCGGGTCTTGTACACACCGCCCGTCACACCACGAGAGTTTGTAACACCCGAAGCCGGTGGCCTAACCTTTTAGGAGGGAGCCGTCGAAGGTGGGATAGATGATTGGGGTGAAGTCGTAACAAGGTAGCCGTATCGGAAGGTGCGGCTGGATCACCTCCTTTCTAAGGAGTAACGGAACCTCACAGAGCTTGCGTCTTTGTTTAGTTTTGAGTGTGCTAACACTCAAACTTGCACATTGAAAACTGAATAACCAAACAAACCGTTTTATCATCCGACAGGATGGATGGTAAAACACATTATTTCTAAAATAATGAACCGAGAATTGACCGAGTCTGTAAGAAATTACAGAGTAAGAAAAAATAGCGCGAAAGTATCATGCATCAAGTATGATCGTGGTTAAGAAACAAAGGGCGCACGGTGAATGCCTTGGCACTAGGAGCCGAAGAAGGACGTGACGAACGACGAAATGCTTTGGGGAGCTGTAAGTGAGCTAAGATCCAGAGATATCCGAATGGGGGAACCCGGCTAGCGTAATGGCTAGTCACACCTACGGGTGAGGTAGACGCAGAGAACTGAAACATCTAAGTACCTGCAGGAAGAGAAAGAAAAATCGATTCCCTGAGTAGCGGCGAGCGAAACGGGAAGAGCCCAAACCAGTGTGCATGCACACTGGGGTTGTAGGACTCTAACGTGGACTCAAATGAGTTAGTAGAAGCTGGTGGGAAACAGCGCCAAAGAGGGTGAGAGCCCCGTATACGAAAACTGATTTGTACCTAAGAGTATCCTGAGTACGGCGGAACACGTGGAATTCCGTCGGAATCCGCCAGGACCATCTGGCAAGGCTAAATACTCCCTAGTGACCGATAGTGAACCAGTACCGTGAGGGAAAGGTGAAAAGCACCCCGGGAGGGGAGTGAAAGAGTACCTGAAACCGTGTGCTTACAAGTAGTCAGAGCCCGTTAAGGGGTGATGGCGTACCTTTTGTAGAATGGACCGGCGAGTGACGATAGTTGGCGAGGTTAAGTTGAAGAAACGGAGCCGTAGCGAAAGCGAGTCTGAATAGGGCGAAAGTCAGGTGTCGTCGACCCGAAACCAAGTGACCTACCCATGTGCAGGTTGAAGGTGCGGTAAGACGCACTGGAGGACCGAACCAGGACACGTTGAAAAGTGTTTGGATGACGTGTGGGTAGCGGAGAAATTCCAATCGAACTTGGAGATAGCTGGTTCTCTCCGAAATAGCTTTAGGGCTAGCCTCAGAGTAAGAGTCATGGAGGTAGAGCACTGTTTGGACTAGGGGGGCTCACGCTTTACCGAATCCAGATAAACTCCGAATGCCAAGGACTCATCTCTGGGAGTCAGACTGCGAGTGATAAGATCCGTAGTCGAAAGGGAAACAGCCCAGACCACCAGCTAAGGTCCCAAAGTAACTGTTAAGTGGAAAAGGATGTGGAGTTGCATAGACAACTAGGATGTTGGCTTAGAAGCAGCCACCATTCAAAGAGTGCGTAATAGCTCACTAGTCGAGTGACTCCGCGCCGAAAATGTACCGGGGCTAAACAGTACACCGAAGCTGTGGATTCAATTTTAAATTGAGTGGTAGGAGAGCGTTCTAAGGGCGGTGAAGGCATACCGAAAGGAGTGTTGGAGCGCTTAGAAGTGAGAATGCCGGTATGAGTAGCGAAAGACGGGTGAGAATCCCGTCCACCGATAGACTAAGGTTTCCTGGGGAAGGCTCGTCCGCCCAGGGTTAGTCGGGACCTAAGCCGAGGCCGATAGGCGTAGGCGATGGACAACAGGTAGAGATTCCTGTACTTGTTAACAATGTTTGAGCGATGGAGGGACGCAGGAGGCGACGCCACGCAGACGGATGGAAGTGTCTGTAGAAGCACGAAGTGGTGGTATGAGTCAAATGCTTATACCTATAACTGTGACGTGTGACCTGGAGCGAAATTTAAGTAGCGAAGGTGGCTAATCAAACTGCCGAGAAAAGCTTCTAGTGAGTTGTTAACAACCCGTACCGCAAACCGACACAGGTAGTCAAGTGGAGAACACTAAGGTGAGCGAGAGAACTCTCGTTAAGGAACTCGGCAAAATGACCCCGTAACTTCGGGAGAAGGGGTGCTGACAGAGATGTCAGCCGCAGTGAATAGGCCCAGGCGACTGTTTATCAAAAACACAGGTCTCTGCAAAATCGAAAGATGACGTATAGGGGCTGACGCCTGCCCGGTGCTGGAAGGTTAAGAGGAGTGCTTAGGAGCAATCCGAAGGTACGAATTGAAGCCCCAGTAAACGGCGGCCGTAACTATAACGGTCCTAAGGTAGCGAAATTCCTTGTCGGGTAAGTTCCGACCCGCACGAAAGGCGTAACGATCTGGGCACTGTCTCAACGAGAGACTCGGTGAAATTATAGTACCTGTGAAGATGCAGGTTACCCGCGACAGGACGGAAAGACCCCATGGAGCTTTACTGTAGCTTGATATTGAGTGTTTGTATGGCATGTACAGGATAGGTAGGAGCTGAAGAAGTGTGGACGCCAGTCTACACGGAGGCGCTGGTGGGATACTACCCTTGTGATGCGGACCCTCTAACCCACGTGTAACAGCACGGGAGACAGTGTCAGGTGGGCAGTTTGACTGGGGCGGTCGCCTCCTAAAGAGTAACGGAGGCGCCCAAAGGTTCCCTCAGAATGGTTGGAAATCATTCGTAGAGTGTAAAGGCAGAAGGGAGCTTGACTGCGAGACCTACAAGTCGAGCAGGGACGAAAGTCGGGCTTAGTGATCCGGTGGTACCGTATGGAAGGGCCATCGCTCAACGGATAAAAGCTACCCTGGGGATAACAGGCTTATCTCCCCCAAGAGTTCACATCGACGGGGAGGTTTGGCACCTCGATGTCGGCTCATCGCATCCTGGGGCTGAAGTCGGTCCCAAGGGTTGGGCTGTTCGCCCATTAAAGCGGTACGCGAGCTGGGTTCAGAACGTCGTGAGACAGTTCGGTCCCTATCCGTCGCGGGCGTAGGAAATTTGAGAAGAGCTATCCTTAGTACGAGAGGACCGGGATGGACGCACCGCTGGTGTACCAGTTGTTCTGCCAAGGGCATCGCTGGGTAGCTATGTGCGGGATGGATAAGCGCTGAAAGCATCTAAGCGTGAAGCCAGCTTCAAGATGAGATTTCCCATTCGAAAGAAGTAAGACCCCTGAGAGACGATCAGGTAGATAGGCTAGAAGTGGAAGTGGAGTGATCCATGGAGCGGACTAGTACTAATCGGTCGAGGTCTTAACCACAAGATTTGAGGTTAGGTTTGAGGTTATTCAGTTTTGAGTGTGCAAGCACTCATATAAGACAACACCCAAGTGTGGTGATAATGGCAAGAAGGACACACCTGTTCCCATTCCGAACACAGCAGTTAAGCTTCTTAGCGCCGATGGTAGTTGGACCTTTGGTCCTGTGAGAGTAGGTCGTTGCCATGCTGGGTGAGATTGTCTTGATGGAGGTTTAGCTCAGCTGGGAGAGCATCTGCCTTACAAGCAGAGGGTCAGCGGTTCGATCCCGTTAACCTCCACCATGAGTCATTAGCTCAGTTGGTAGAGCATCTGACTTTTAATCAGAGGGTCACAGGTTCGAGCCCTGTATGACTC
Source organism: Abiotrophia defectiva ATCC 49176 (assembly GCF_037041345.1). Classification (NCBI taxonomy): domain Bacteria; kingdom Bacillati; phylum Bacillota; class Bacilli; order Lactobacillales; family Aerococcaceae; genus Abiotrophia; species Abiotrophia defectiva. Next base: position 332,042 of record NZ_CP146287.1, read on the forward strand.
ATTCTCTATTAAATGCGTCTTAGAGAATGAAAAGCCAGCGGATGTGGCGGAATTGGCAGACGCACCAGATTTAGGATCTGGCGCCTTAGGGCGTGGGGGTTCAAGTCCCTTCATCCGCATTAACAACTTAATAGCCGGCTTAGCTCAGTTGGTAGAGCATCTGATTTGTAATCAGAGGGTCGAGGGTTCAAGTCCTTTAGCCGGCACCACGCGGAAATAGTTCAGAGGTAGAACATCACCTTGCCAAGGTGGGGGTCGCGGGTTCGAATCCCGTTTTCCGCTTAGCCAATAATGGCCCTTGCCGGGGTGGCGGAATTGGCAGACGCACAGGACTTAAAATCCTGCGGGTAGTGATACCCGTACCGGTTCGACCCCGGTCCTCGGCATTCAAGCTTAGGCTTGAAAACAACTGAATAGGCACCCATAGCTCAATTGGATAGAGTACTTGACTACGAATCAAGCGGTTGCAGGTTCGACTCCTGCTGGGTGTATTATATAAACGGGAAGTAGCTCAGCTTGGTAGAGCACTTGGTTTGGGACCAAGGGGTCGCAGGTTCGAATCCTGTCTTCCCGATTATATTATAATGGGGCCTTAGCTCAGCTGGGAGAGCGCCTGCTTTGCACGCAGGAGGTCAGCGGTTCGATCCCGCTAGGCTCCATTTTTTTATATATTGGCGGTGTAGCTCAGCTGGCTAGAGCGTCCGGTTCATACCCGGGAGGTCAGGGGTTCGATCCCCTTCGCCGCTATAGACATGGACCTTTAGCTCAGGTGGTTAGAGCAGGCGGCTCATAACCGCCCGGTCGTAGGTTCGAGTCCTACAAGGTCCATTCTCTTGCCAGTTTGGGCATAATGGAGGATTACCCAAGTCCGGCTGAAGGGAACGGTCTTGAAAACCGTCAGGCGTGTAAAAGCGTGCAAGGGTTCGAATCCCTTATCCTCCTTTCCTTAATCGCGGAGTGGAGAAGTTGGCATCTCGTCGGGCTCATAACCCGAAGGTCGCAGGTTCGAGTCCTGCCTCCGCAATATTGCGGGTGTAGTTTAGTGGTAAAACCACAGCCTTCCAAGCTGTTGTCGCGAGTTCGATTCTCGTCACCCGCTTAACTTTATATAATGAAGGGCCTATAGCTCAGCTGGTTAGAGCGCACCCCTGATAAGGGTGAGGTCGATGGTTCGAGTCCATTTAGGCCCATTGCAATAAAATATTAGAATGGTGGGGAAGTACTCAAGAGGCTGAAGAGGCGCCCCTGCTAAGGGTGTAGGTCGGGTAAACCGGCGCGAGGGTTCAAATCCCTCCTTCTCCGTTCTTTTTATTGCCTTAACTTAGCTGGTCCGTTGGTCAAGTGGTTAAGACACCGCCCTTTCACGGCGGTAACACGGGTTCGAATCCCGTACGGATCATTATCATATCTCGGAGGATTACCCAAGTCCGGCTGAAGGGAACGGTCTTGAAAACCGTCAGGCGTGTAAAAGCGTGCAAGGGTTCGAATCCCTTATCCTCCTTAATATCATCGCGGGGTGGAGAAGTTGGCATCTCGTCGGGCTCATAACCCGAAGGTCGCAGGTTCGAGTCCTGCCCCCGCAATAGGTTCCGTGGTGTAGGGGTTAACATGCCTGCCTGTCACGCAGGAGATCGCGGGTTCAAATCCCGTCGGGACCGCCATGCGGGTGTAGTTTAGTGGTAAAACTACAGCTTCCCATGCTGTCGTCGCGAGTTCGATTCTCGTCACCCGCTTGCATACTAGAGCAGCTTGAGCTGCTCTTTTTTTTATGGTCTTGCCTCCATTCTTGCACATGAATGGAAGATTCTATATAATAAGTATGTACAATAGTTTGTGATCTCCCTACAGCTAGGCTGTCAGGGGCTTTTCTATTTTAATGAACGGATACCTTGTATCCGATACTAGGAGGTAGTTATGTTTCAATCATTGCTTGCTGAGATTAAGGAGTACAAGAAACCCTCATTCTTAGCATCCTTTTATATGTTTTTGGAAGTCATTTTTGAGATTTCCATTCCCTTTGTCATGGCCCTGCTCTTAGACAAGGGCGTGCAGATGGGGGATATGCAGCAGGTGGCCCTTTATGGTGGCATCATGTTGGTCTGTGCCTTTTTATCCCTCTTCTGTGGTATGCAGTCTGCCCGCTACGGGGCCTTTGCTTCGGCTGGCTTTGCTAAGAACTTGCGTAAGGCCCTCTTCGCCAAGGTTCAGTCCTTCTCCTTCGAGAATATTGACCGCTTCTCTTCTGGGGGGCTGGTTACCCGTATGATGACCGACGTGACCAACGTTCAGAACTCCTATCAAATGATTATCCGGGTGGGCGTACGGGCACCGCTTAACTTGATTTTTGCCATTTGGGCGACCTTCCTCATTAATGGCCAGATGGCCATGATTTTTGTCTGGGTAGCTCTATTCTTAGGGAGTGTACTAGCCCTCATTCTTAAGATTGTCTATCCACTTTTCACTGAGGTCTTCAAGGCTTACGACAACCTCAACAGCAGTATTCAAGAAAATATCACCAATATGCGGGTGGTTAAGTCCTATGTTAAGGAAGCCCAGGAGACTACTAAGTTTCATACTGCTTCTGGCAGAATTTACCGCATGTTCATGAAGGCTATTAATGTCAGCGTCTTAAGCACGCCAGCTATGATGCTGTCTATGTATGCTTCCTTCCTTATGATTTCTTGGATGGGGGCCCATCTCATTGTGGTCGGCAACATGACGACCGGGGAGCTCACTTCGATGTTCTCCTACACTATGACCATTCTCATGTCCCTCATGATGCTCATGATGATTTTCGTCATGCTAGTCCTATCCATCGCCTCAGTTGAACGGATTAATGAAGTCCTCAAGACCCAGTCTACCATTGTCTCGCCTGAAAATGGCTTGACTCAAGTGGCTGACGGCAGTATTGAATTCCAAGAGGTTAGCTTTGCCTATACTGATGAAAATGGTGATAAGGCCCATGTCCTAGAAGGCATCAACCTCAGCATTCAGTCTGGTGAGGTTATCGGGATTTTAGGCGGGACCGGGTCTGGTAAATCCAGTCTGGTTCAACTCATTCCGCGTCTCTACGATGTCGAAGCCGGTGCTGTCAAGGTTGGGGGACAGGATGTCCGCGACTATGATCTTGATAGCCTGCGTCGCCAAGTGGCCATGGTCTTACAGACCAATGTGCTCTTTTCCGGGACTATTAAGGAAAATATGCGCTGGGGTAAGAAGGATGCCACTGACGCCGAAATCGAAGCAGCCTGCAAGCTGGCTCAGGCCCACGAATTTATCTCCGAGTTCAAGGATGGTTACGACACCATGATTGAACGTGGCGGGGCTAACGTGTCTGGTGGTCAGCGTCAACGGCTCTGTATTGCCCGCGCCTTGCTCATGAATCCTAAGATTCTGATTCTGGATGACTCCACCTCGGCCGTGGATACTAAGACCGACAGTCTGATTCGTCAGGGCTTGGCTACTAGTCTTAAGGAGACCACCAAGCTCATTATCGGTCAGCGGATTTCATCTATTCAAGAGGCCGACCGCATTGTGGTCTTGAATGACGGCAAAATCGATGCCATTGGCAATCATGAGCAGCTGCTAGCAAACAATGCTATCTATCAAGAAGTCTATCAAATGCAAACCCAAGGAAAGGAGGCGGCCTCAGATGGAGAATAAGAAAAGACGTGGCGATTGGACTTCCATTGTCCGACTTCTCAAATTCATGTGGCAGGACTACAAGTGGGTCCTCCTAGTCTCCGCTGTCCTGATTGTTATATCAGCCCTAGTGACCGTTAACTTGACCAGTTCTATCCGCTCCTTGGTGGACAATTTTGTCCAACCTATGTTGCAGACGGGCTCTAGTGACTTTGGGCCATTGCGCGATTTCTTGGTGGGCCTAGCCCTCTTCTGCTTGGTTGGGCTTCTTGCTAACTACGGCTTCTCCATCATGATGGCCACCATCTCTCAGGATGCCTTGCGTTCCTTACGTAATCAACTCTTTGAGCGCATGCAGAAGCTGCCAGTTAAGTATTTTGACACCCATCCTCATGGGGATATCATGTCCATCTACACCAATGATATCGACGCGCTGCGTCAGGCCATCGAGCAGTCTATTCCCCAACTCTTCTCGTCTGCCATCACCATGATCGGGGTCACGGTCTCCATGTTGGTAGTCAGTCCCTTGCTCTTCTTAGTGGTGGCCGTCATGCTGGCCATTATGGTCTGGGTCATCAAGACAGTTTCTAGCAAGTCTGGTCGTTATTTTGGCGAGCAACAGAAGAATTTAGGGATTGAGAATGGCTTTATTGAAGAAATGATGTCTGGGCAGAAGGTCATCAAGGCCTTTGTCCATGAAGCAGCCAGCATTGAAGCCTTCGACCAAATTAACGAGCAACTTTTCCAATCTTCCTACCTGGCCAACCGTTTTTCTAACGTCCTTATGCCAATCCTAGGGAACTTGGGTAACGTCTCCTTCGTCCTGACCTCCATTGCCGGTGGCTTTATGGCCCTAAATGGAGTAGGTGGCTTGACCATTGGCGGACTTATGTCCTTCCTGCAACTCAACCGTTCCTTTATCGGGCCGATTTCTCAGGTCTCCCAACAGCTTAACTTTGTCCTCATGGCATCGGCTGGGGCAGACCGCATCTTCAATTTGCTAGATGAGGAGCCTGAAGTCAACCAAGGGAAGATAACTCTGGTTAATGCGGAAGAAGTTGACGGTAAGCTAGTTGTCACCGACCAGAAGACTAATCGCTGGGCTTGGAAACATCCGCGTCCACAAGGCCAATACGAGTTGGCGCCTTTGGTAGGGAATGTGGTCTTCAACAATGTAGACTTCTCTTATGATGGCAAGAAGCAGATCTTGCATGACATCCAGCTCTACGCTGATAAGGGTCAGAAGGTGGCCTTCGTCGGGGCAACTGGGGCCGGTAAGACCACCATTACTAACTTGATTAATCGCTTTTACGATATCCAGTCAGGTTCTATTACCTATGACGGCATCGACGTCAAGCTGATTGACAAGGACTCCCTGCGTAAGTCTCTGGGCATCGTCTTGCAGGATACCCACCTCTTTAGCGGGACCATTGCGGAAAATATCGCCTACGGTCGAGAAGACGCCAGTCGCGAGGAGATTCTGGAGGCGGCTCGCATCGCCAACGTCGATTCCTTCGTCAAGCATCTGGATCAGGGCTATGACACCCTACTGACTGACGACGGGGCCGGCCTCTCCAACGGCCAACGCCAGCTGATTGCCATTGCCCGCGCGGCCTTGGCTGATGCGCCTGTCCTTATTCTGGACGAGGCCACCTCATCCATCGACTCGCGGACTGAAAAAATGGTGCAAGAAGGCCTGGACCGTCTCATGGCCGGCCGCACCGTCTTCGTAATCGCCCACCGTCTGTCCACCATCGTCAATTCTGACGTCATCATGGTCATGGACCACGGCCGCATTATCGAACGCGGCAACCACGCCTCCCTCATGGCCGAGCGAGGCACCTACTACCGCCTCTACACCGGCGGCCTAGAAATCGACTAAAGTAAAGTCAGTAAGCAGGGAAGCAGCTTCCCTGCTTTTTTGATCAGCTAGTGAGTGGTATCCTATTGATTTGAGTAGGGAAGAAAAAAGGGAGACGGCTTTACCGTCTCCCTTTTTATCAAAACTTATCACTATAGTACTTTATATCACATATAGCGTTGTACATGCCTTTTATGGTGCTCAACAGCGAGATTAAGTCAACTAATGTGACGTTGTTCTCATTCGCTTTTTGAACAAACATCAGAACTTCAAATATATATTTAGATAACTTTATCCACCGAGCAAAATAAGTTATTATATTGAGTATTTTGTTCATCAAAGCAACCGCCTCCTTTCTTTTGAGTTTAGATTGTAAAAAATGTAATCAAAAAATAACTTGACAAAAATCTGTAGGTGAGTTATAATTATTTTTGATAAAGAGATTCGAAGAATCTCCTAATACCTTTATTTACAATCACCTATCTCCACTAAGGCAGATGTATCACATCTGCCACTTTGCGAAGCAAAGATTTAAGGCGGAGTTTGTCAACATTTACCTGTTGACAAACTCCGCCTTGTTTAATATACGGATGTTTTTCACGCTAATTTTATGTTCATATGTTATAATCGCGCATATAAGATGCGAGGAGGTGACGGCATGTCACATGAGGCAATATACGGCGCCTACGGGGCCTACCTAGCGCCGCTTATGCAAGACTTGATTAGAAAACTGGAAGACTATAATAAGGATCACAAGGCTGTCACGGGATTCAAGCTCTATGAGCACCTGATATACCGGGTTAAGGCCGAGGACTCGATGCGGGACAAGTGCCGGCGCAAAGGCCTGGAGCAGACGCCGCAGTCAGCCCTCAGAGTCATTCGCGATGCTATTGGCGTCCGAATTGTCACGGGCTTTGTCGAAGATATTTATAAGCTAGTCGACCGCCTGCGTCAGGAAGATGGCTATGAGGTAGTGGAGGAGAAGGACTATATCAGCCAAGTTAAGCCCAATGGTTACCGTTCCTACCATGTCATTTTAGAGGTAGAGACCGACTATCCGGACTGTCAGGGGCAGACGCCGGGTCGTTATTATATCGAGGTTCAGCTCAGAACCATCGCCATGGATTCCTGGGCCAGCCTGGAGCATCAGATGAAGTACAAGCATGATATTGCCAATCCAGAGCGCATCAGTCGCGAGCTCAAACGCTGCGCCGACGAGCTGGCTTCCTGTGATTTGACCATGCAGACCATTCGACACTTAATCCAAGGGGGTGAGGTCCATGCGGATCCTGCTAGCTGAAGATGAACAACAATTGGCCCGGGTCGTGATGACGGCCTTAGCCCATGAAGGTTATCAGGTGGACTGGGCCAAGGACGGCCAGCAAGCGGTCCAACTGGCCCAGCAGACGGTCTATGACCTTATGATTCTGGACATTATGATGCCAGTCAAGGACGGCATTGAAGCCCTCAAGGAAATTCGGGCCAGTGGCCACACCAATCACGTCATCATGCTGACGGCCATGGCCGAAGTCGACGACCGGGTGACCGGCCTAGATGCCGGAGCCGACGATTATCTGACCAAGCCTTTTTCACTCAAAGAACTCTTAGCCCGCCTACGCTCTATGTCCCGCCGGGTGGATCACTATGAGGCGCCGCAACTGGCCCTAGGCAACACCCAACTCAAGCTAGAAGAAATGGAAGTGTCGGCCAACAATGCCATTCGCCTGGCCGGCAAGGAAGCCAAACTCCTGGCCCTACTCATGAAGAACCCAGGCAAGGCTCTGTCTCAAACCTATATCTATGACCGTGTCTGGGCCGATGAAGCAGGCCCGGCCGACTATGAACTAGTCAATGTCTACTTGGCCTACTTAGTCCAAAAGCTACTCAGCATCCGCTCCAATCTCCAGATTGTGGGCCAACCAAGCGGCCCCTACCAGTTGCTAGTGGAAGCCGCGCCAACCGAACCTAGCCAGAGCCTGGAAGGGGGCGACTAGCCATGTTCCGCAAGCTGCGTTTCCAATTTATCGCCATTACCACCCTGGCCATCACCCTCATCCTCATGACCCTGGTCGGTGTCATTAACACGGTCCGCTACCTGCAGACCGAGCACGATATTCAGGCCGTGCTAGACTTGTTGACGGAAAATAACGGGACCATCCCCGACACCAATGAGAACCGCCAGACCTTTGACCGCCAGTTTGTCAGCCAGGGGACCCTCTATAACTTTAACTACTTTAGCGCCCGCATCAAGGCCAACGAGGCCATCATCAACCCGGGCACGGCCAACCACCTGACCTCGGAGCAAATTCAAGGCTTTGTGGATCAGTCGGGCCTACAATCCTTCCGTGATCGAGGTTACCTGGAAGAAGATGGGCGCTACTTCTCCTATCGAATTAGCCCCGTCTCCGAGACGGAACGCCTAGTCGTCTTCTTCGAGACCACTCAGGCCTTCCGCGACCGTTGGGCCCTCTTGGTCCTCTCTATCCAAATCGCCGCCATCAGCTGGCTGGCCTTTGTGGTGGTGGTGACCATCTTCTCTGGCCTGGCCATCCGGCCCTTTGTCCGCAATTACGACAAGCAGCGTTCCTTCATCACCAATGCCGGGCATGAGCTCAAGACGCCGCTGGCGGTCATTGCAGCCAATAATGAGTTGCAGGAGCTCTTGACCGGCGAGACGGAGTGGACCCAGAGCACCAAGGATCAAGTCGACCGCTTGGATCATTTGATTGCGAAATTAATCCGTCTGGCTCGGCTAGAAGAACGCAAGGACCAGGCGCCTGTTACGGTAGACTTTAGCCAACTGGTCCAGCGGGTCTCCCACAACATGTCGGCCCTCTGGGAGCAAGAAGGCCTGCATTACGAGGCCGACATTCAAGAAGGCATCAGCCTGCAAGGGGTGCCTGACGACCTCTATGAGCTGGTCAGCATCCTCCTAGACAATGCCCGCAAGTACTGCGACCCTCAGGGAACTGTGCGCCTGCAACTGGCTAATTATAAGCCCTGGCTGAGAAAGGGGCGGGCAATCTTGACCGTCTCCAACGATTATGCCGCCGGCCAGGGTCAGGACTACCGACTCTTCTTCGACCGCTTCTATCGGTCCGACCAGTCCCGCACCCGCCAAGTGGTTAGCCAAGAGGGAGCTGAGTCAGACTCGACGCCAGCAGGTGGGGGCACCAGTCCCACCCAGGGCTACGGCATTGGTCTGTCCATGGCCCAAAACATTATCAGCCTACACCGGGGCAAGATTAGCGTCCACTACAAGGATGGGGTCATCCGCTTTGTGGTCAGCCTTTAAAGCTCATGCTGCAAGCCTTTGCCTAAAGTCAGTCAAAGGCCATGCTGTTGAGTCGAAAAAGCAAATAAGTGTTGAGGAGCTAACAAATTGATGGAAACTAGACCTGACTTTGATAAAATTACATCCTTTGACCAGTTTAATAAATACTATTGGTATCGTGAGGAAATTTCACAGATATGCAAGTCGTTAGGATTAGAATATAGAGGAACCAAACAAGAACTCAATCACATTATGGAAGAGTACTTCAAAGGTAACTTAATTAAAAAATCGCCAAAAAAAAAGGACAAGAAGCAAGTTGAAAATATTACCTTAGATAGTCCCTTACTTGAATGTGGTTTTTCCTTTAATGCCAAATTCAGAGAATATTTTGCTGCTGTAACGGGGATTTCACCCTTTAAATTCACTGCTGATATGGCGACTGCCTGGCGGAAAGTAAAAAGCGAACAGGATGGCAAGTTTACCATCCAAGACTTGCTGAAGGTCTATTATGGCCAATCAGATTATGCCAAGTATGATCATGCTGTTTGCCAATGGAATCAATTCTTAAAGGATTTTTGTGCCGATAAACATAGTGGCCACTACTCAAATAAATTGAAAGTAGCGGCCATTCTCTGGAAAGAAGTCAGAGATTCAGACAAGGAAAAAATCTATTCAGACAATCTCTTAAGGGACTATGGAGATAAGATAAAAGACTATCACAAGTAGGGCATGCCCAACTTATTAAATCTAAGACAGAAAAGTAAAGCGAAAATCAACTGCACCCCATAAGTTGGACAATAAAAAATCCAACTCATGGGGTGCAGTTCAAAAGCTTTACTGTTTTTTCTTTGCCTAAAAGACTTAAGGAAGAAGCCACTATTCACATTGATCAAAGGCTGACTGGGAGCCAGACGCCAGTCCAATCTCGTCAATAGGCTGACCGTCAGCTTTTCCTCATCTTAGCCCCATGCCTGGCCCTCAGGATTGATTCTAGAATAACTTGTGAAAACGCTATAGAGGTGTTATAATAGGGGTGGATGTTTGTATAACACGGAGGGGAGTGGTGAATTGCCTTATATCAAACGTATCATTCATTTGATGGGTGCGACAATCGCCATTTCACTGGCAGACTCGGAAGATCCGAGCCTCCTCGATGCGGTGGAAGAACGTCTACATACCTATAATATGCGCTTTAGTGCCAATGATGCGCGCTCGGAGCTTATGCAGGTCAATCTGCAAGCAGGCTTGGCCCCAGTGACCGTCCACCCCGAGCTCTTCGAGCTCATTCAACTGGGACGGACCCACAGCCTAGCCCCTGGTAGCCATCTCAATATCGCCATAGGGCCCTTGGTCCAAACCTGGCGGATTGGCTTTAAAGATGCCCGCGTCCCAAGCCCACAGGAAATTCAATCGGCCTTGGCTCTCACGGACCCAACCAATATCCTCATGGATGAGGACAAGTTGGCAGTCCAGCTGGCCTTGCCCGGCATGAAGCTTGACCTTGGTGCCCTAGCCAAAGGTTATATCGCTGACCGTCTTAAGGATTTCTTGTTAGCGCAGGGAGTCCAATCAGCCTTGATTGACTTAGGCGGTAATATTCTGACCATTGGCCAGAATCAAGACCGGCAGCAAGCTTGGCAGATTGGTATCCAGAATCCCTTGGCGGCACGTGGCCAACACCTGATGGTTCTGCCTATTGTGGACCAATCGGTGGTGACCTCAGGCATCTATGAGCGGACCCTATCGCGCGGAGGCCAGACCTACCACCACATACTGGATCGCCAGACGGGTTATCCTATGACTAGCCCCATTGCCAGCCTGACCATCATTGCCCAGCATTCCGTCGATTGCGAAATCTGGACAACCCGCCTCTTCGGCGACATGCCAGCGGATATCCTGGCCCAGGTCGAGGCCCAACCCGGTCTAGAGGCTGTCTTAGTCACCCAAGACCAACACATCTACCATACTTCCGGTCTCAAGCGAGACTGAACATTCTAAGTATAGAGAGGAACACTTATGACAAAATTTATTGCACTTGTTGGGACTAACTTCCAACGTTCCACTAACCGTCGTTTGCTTCAATACATGCAGAAGCATTTTGCTGATAAGGCAGAAATCGAACTTGTTGAGATTCAAGATATCCCACTCTTCAACAAACCAGCTGACAAGCAAGTTCCAGAAATCGTTAAGGAAATTGCTGCTAAAATTGACGCAGCTGATGGGGTTATCATCGGGACACCTGAATACGACCACGCCATTCCAGCGGTCTTAATGAGCGCCTTGGCTTGGCTCTCTTATGGGATTTACCCACTCTTGAATAAGCCAGTTATGATTACCGGGGCTTCTTACGGGACCTTAGGTTCTTCACGGGCTCAATTACAATTACGCCAAATCCTGGACTCCCCAGAATTGAAGGCTAACGTCATGCCTGGTTCAGAATTCCTCTTGTCACACTCCTTACAGGCCTTTGACAAGAAGGGCAACCTAATTGATCTAGACACCATTAAGAAATTAGACGCCATCTTCGATGATTTCCGTTTATTCGTGAAGATTACGCAAAAGCTGAAAAGCGCGCAAGATCTGCTCCACAAAGAAGCGGAAAACTTTGACTGGGAAAACCTATAACATACGTGACGAGAAGGGAAGAAAACTATGAAATTTGTCGGACTTGTTGGTTCAAACGCTGAACAATCCTATAACCGTAAATTATTAGAGTTTATCCGCCGGGAATTTAAACTCAAATTCGAATTAGAAGTGTTGGAAATTGATGAAGTACCTCTCTTCAATCAAGAAAGCAAATGGGACGATAGCTTCCAACTTCGCTTCTTATACAACAAAATCACACGTGCGGATGGGGTCATTATCGCAACCCCAGAACACAACCACACCATTACGGCAGCCTTGAAGAATGTCTTGGAATGGTTGTCTTATGAAGTACACCCATTTGAAAGCAAACCTGTTATGATCGTAGGGGCTTCCTACCATGATCAAGGGACTTCACGTGCCCAAGTTCACCTCCGTAAGATCTTGGACGCACCAGGGGTCAACGCTTATACCTTACCAGGGAATGAATTCCTATTGGGTAAAGCCAAAGAAGCCTTCGACTTGAACGGTAACATCACCAACGAAGGCACCGTTAAGTTCTTAGGCTCCTGCTTGGATAACTTCGTTAAGTATGTGGAGGTCGTTTCTAAATTGAAGAAACCAAAACCAATCGAGCCTGAAGACTTAGATGTAACTAACCCAATCGCGACTACCATCCAAGGGGTGGATCCAGATGATCCAGAATGGGTAGAAAAAGCAGCTGAGCTGGTAGGGGCAGTCTCTGGCGATACTTACGTTAAGTTAGACCACGGGATTCTGACTGTTAACCAAATCGACATGTTCCTTAAGGCCATGCCTTTCGAGTTGACTTATGCCGATGATAACAACCAATTCCTCTACTATAACAACGCTCACCAAGATCCTAACACCATGTTCGCTAAACGCGTGCCATCTCAATCAGGTAGCCGCTTATCAACCGTTCACAACTCCTTGCCTGCTGCGCGGATGAAGAACGTTGAGTGGGTAGTTGGGGTTCTCCGTAACGGCGACCAAGAATACGTACGTACGATTGTACCGGGTTCACCTGAAGGGGTTATTAACACCCACAACTACCAAGCTATGTATTACCCAGATGGGTCTTACGCTGGGATCAACGAGATTGTCTTCAACTTCCAACCATGGTTAGACTGGTACTTACAATCTACTGGTCAACGCCTCGTTGGCGGTAACGGCAGTGTGGCCCCTGGCCCACACGGTGGTGGCCATGCCGATGCGACTTCTGGTGCTTCTGATGCGCCAGACAGCCACGGTGGCGGCGGTGCACAAGCTGACGCTACTTCTGGCGCTAGCAACTAATTAAGCCTAAGCAAAGGGCGCCCGACTTAGTTGGGCGCTCTTCTTATATTTGTGGCATAAAAAAATCCCTGCCGCAGCAGGGATTGAAGTCAAAATGAGTAGCCTTATAATGGCACCGTGTTAGCTGAGTAGCGTTTGCGGTATTGGGAAGGCGTACAGTGGTTGTTCTCCTTGAAGGTCTTGGAGAAGTGAGAAGGTGAGTGGAAGCCAACCCGGTCTGAGATATCAGAGACGGTAATGTTAGACTTAGCCAATAGCTTCTCTGCTTCTTCTAAGCGAACGTGAATGAGGTAGTCAATGGGTGACAAGCCAGTTTGTTGCTTGAAGAGGCGGATCAGGTAGTATTTATTGATATCCACCAAGTCAGACAACTCTTCCAAGGTAATCTTCTTAGAGTAGTTCTTGCGGATATAATTTTGGAGCACGTCAATCTCATTATGCTTAGCTTGGAGGCTGGCGTCCTTGATTGATAATTCGTTGTGACGTAAGAGATGAATCATCACACACTCAATCAACTTTTTCATGATGAGGTCGGAACCGCGGAAACGGTTGGACTCTTCAATCAGAGCCAAGTCCAAGTAGTACTTGAGAGTTGGGTTAGGATGGGAGGCCACAAATAATTGTGAGCTAGAGTTGGCTTCCTGAGAGGAAGTGAAGACAACGCCGGATAGGGCAATGCAGATCCAGTCAATCTTCCGAATTGGGTCAAGGGTAATGGTGGTGCCTGGGTTCAGGATAATGACATCACGTTTTTTGATTTCGTGTTGTTCATATTCTGAGTGACAAATACCCGCGCCTTTGTTAACATAGAAAATTAATAAATCTTCTGATGCTATTTTGTGATGCTCGTTGGCAGGTAATTGCTGAGTTGTAATCGAAGTTAGCTTGACTGATGCAGAATTTACATTCGAAATATACATAAAAAGCAATCTCCTTTCTGTTTTTGAGCGAACGTGCAATGTTCTACTATAATAATACACCATTTAAATTAAAATTGGAACCCGTACCATTGGGTTTCCCATTAAATTTTAATTAAACTTCTCCAAAATATTGGTTAGCAGGCCAAGTTCCATGATTTTTGCTGTTGTCTCATGGTGCTAAAAATTGGTATAGTTATATTGTAAACGGTTTAACGGAGGGATTCAAGATGTATATAAAGGAAATATCAAAAAATTTTACAGATAAAAAAGTCACGGAAATTCTGGTAGAAAATAAGCAGGGCTTACGGGCAAGCTTCTGCACCCTGGGTGCCCGAATTAGTGATTTATCAATTCCTGGCAAAAATGGTCGAGAATCCTTGATTCTCAGTCTGACTAATTTAGAGGACGAAGCCACTTACCATACCTATTATGGGGCCACAGTGGGACGCGTAGCCGGCCGCATTGGGCCTGAGCCTTTGAGCTTAGGGCAGGAAGCCTTGGCCTTGACGCCTAACGAAGGATCCATCCATTTGCATGGGGGACCAGAAGGTCTAGACCTGGCGAACTGGGACTATGAAATTGAAGAGGGGCCGGACCAAGTCTCCGTCATCTTCAGCCTAGTGGACCCAGCCGGCCACAATGGTTATCCAGGTAACTTGTCAGCCCGGGTCATCCATAGCCTGGACCAGGATAATTGTTGGACCGTCCGCTATGAGGCTAGCACAGATGCGCCTAGCTATTGGAACCCAACCAACCATGTTTACTTCAACCTCAACGGTAATGCCCAAGCGCCCATCACTAACCATATCTTACAAGTTGAGGCCAGCCGCATGATTCCGCTAACCCCAGCAGGCCTGCCCCTAGGAGGGACTTGGGCCTTGGATCAGCATCCAGGCTTGGACTTGCGTTTAGCGGACCAGACCCTAGGCCAGGTCATTGACCGCCATCCTCATGAAGAGCAGTTGGCCATCCGAGGCAAGGGGCTGGACCATGCCTATGTCTTGGATGCCCCGGAGCCAGTCGGCCAGGCTCACGCCTTAGGCCATGGCCAGGAAGTCGCGCCTCAAGGTAGCTTAACCGAACCGGCTAGCGGTCGCCAGGTCAAGGTTTGGACCGACCGGCCGTGCGCGGTCATCTATACCCATAACCATCAAGTTCCAGGCTTTATCCTAGGTGGCAAGGAGCAGGTGCCTTATATCGGTGTCAGCTTCGAGACCCAGGTGGCGCCTGACGCCCCTCACCACCCAGACATGGGCTCTATTGTCCTGACGCCAGACCAGGCCTATCTGAGTGAGACTTGTTTCAAATTGTCTTGGTAGGCTAACTGAGCTTGCCAGCCTAGCTTCCTCATTTCCCTTCCCCCAGCTTTACCATAGAAAGGAAGAAATTTATGGATAACTTTATTTACGACATTCCGACCAAGCTCTACTTCGGCCGGGGCCAAATCGCCCATCTGCCAGAACTAGTCAAGGCCAAGGGCCGGCGCGTCCTCCTGGTCTACGGCGGTGGCTCCATTAAGAAGATAGGCCTCTATGATACCATTTTGGAGCTCTTGTCCGACTGCCAAATCGTGGAACTAGCTGGCGTAGAACCTAATCCCCGCATTGAGTCCGTTCGTCAGGGGGCTGCCCTCTGTAAGGAGCACAACATTGATGTCATCTTGGCCGTAGGGGGTGGCTCTACCATTGACTGCTCCAAGGTCATTGCGGCGGCCGCCTGTTATGAGGGGGATGCCTGGGACCTAGTGCTAGACCCAAGCAAGATCAGCCAAGCCCTGCCTTTGATCGATGTCTTGACCCTGTCAGCGACCGGGACCGAGATGAATACGGGGGCCGTTATTACTAATTTCGAGACAGATGATAAGAAGGGGACCGGCGCCTATGTCCTCTATCCTTACGCTTCAATCTGTGACCCGACCTACACCTTCACGGTCTCAGCCTATCAGACGGCAGCCGGGACCGCCGATATCATGTCCCATACCTTCGAGAATTATTTCCAACATCAAGAAGCCTTTATCCAAGAACGCCTAGCCGAGGCCATTCTGTCTTGCTGCATCCGCTATCTGCCAGTGGCCTTGGCTAACCCTGATGACTACGAGGCCCGGGCCAACCTCATGTGGGCTTCCACCATGGCACTCAACGGCCTGACTTCCAAAGGCCGGGCCGGTGCCTGGACCTGCCATGCGATTGAGCATCTCTTGTCGGCCTACTATGACATTACCCACGCAGTCGGCCTAGCTATTCTGACCCCGCGTTGGATGGCCTATGTCCTCAATGATCAGACCGTGGACCGCTTCGCCCACTATGCTCGCACCGTCTGGCTGGTGCCCGAGCAGGCCGATAAATACCAAATGGCCAAGGCCGGCATCGAAGCTACCTATCAGTTCTTCGAAGACCTGGCCCACCTACCTATGACCCTACCAGAAGTCGGCATCGATGACGCCAAATTCGATGTGATTGCCGAGCGCGTGGCGCCCCGCCTGACGGCTAGCTATGTGCCGCTCGCAGCGAAAGATGTACGCGCCATTCTAGAAGACTGCCTAACGCCTGGCGTGACCTATCGGAGTTAGGAGAGTATGTGACTTGTTTGGCGCCAGTGGTCCACTCGGCCGAGTGGACCACTGGCTGTGCCAAGAAGTGCCAAAAAGCCACTAAAAAGGCAGAAAAGTAGGGAGCTAGTGGTCCACTCCGTCGAGTGGACCACTGGCTAGGCCGAGAAGCGCCAAAAAGCTACTAAAAAGGCAGAAAAGTAGGGAGCTAGTGGTCCACTTTGTTGAGTGGACCACTGGCTAGGCCGGGAAGCGCCGAAAAGCTACTAAAAAGTTAGAATAACTAGGTGCTAGTGGTCCACTAATTCCTTTTCCCGATTCAAATACAAAATGAAAAACGGCTAACTCCAGTCATAGCTACCTAGAATCTAAGGTGCATATGTAATCTAGGCCGTAAATATGCTTAACTATACCCCAAAGGTTGGATTGATTACCCAACTTTTGGGGTTATTTTAATATATTTAGGCCATCAAAGATCTTTAGTCTGTTCATCGTTTATCAGTTTTCTAAAATAGTATTTTGGTGTGAGTGATTTAACATCATATATTGAGTTAAAGTACTTGGCAGCCAACAAAATATCATAGCTTATTAAATTTCCGGTATGAAGTGAAATAATATCTACTACATTTAGTTATAGGAGCCATATATAATTTAGATAAGGAAGGGAAAAGTATGAATGCGCGTCAAACAGAGATTATTAATCTATTACTACTTTCCTATGTGCCAATACATCTTCGGCAATTTGAAATGCAATTTGGAGTAAGTGGCAGAACAATCAGAAATGATATTGCGGAAATAAACGAAATTTTGGAAGAAAATCATTTTCCAAGGATTCATTCTGATAGGCGTAAGGGTTTCTCTTTATCTCTTGATAGGGAAGAAAAGTCTAAGCTTCAGGAATTCATTGGCTTGAAATTGGATGAGGAATACCTAACTCGAGAAGAACGGGTGTTGGATTTACTAGTCGAAATAGCCTTTAGCACCAATCCGGTCTATCTCTATACCAAAGAAGAAGAGTACGGAGTTTCTAAATCTACAATTGATGAAGATATGCGAGTGCTTCGTTCCTTATTGAGAGATTATTCAGTAAAAATCGTGAGCCAACCTAAATTAGGTGTCCTGTTAAGTGGACAAGAATCTTCTATTCGCATCATGTTGTACTCACTTATTAGCAATCATCTCTCAAAAGCCGAGAATAAAATGAAGCAGTCAAAAGTCTTGTTTAAGCATTTTGCTCAGAAAGTTAAGCAACTGAATCAATTATTTGAAGAAGTATTCGAGTCACGTGTAGATAAGCTTTATCAGCTAAATTATATCTTGTTTACTCTAATCTGGATTCTGCGCGTTCGTAAAGGAGAGCATATTGAGATAAGGGAACTCCCAATTGGAGAATTAGAAGAAGATGAACTCTCTAAGCAGTTTGTTGAGCGAGTAGCCATAAACTTCAAGCTCAAGGAAAAAGAAATCGAAAAAGACTATATTTTCCGTATGCTACAATCCTTTAATTTGCAGAAATTATCTTCAACCGTCAACTGGTTACAGCTACAAATCTTAGTAGTAGATCTCATTCGCTTCATAGAGCAGCGTACAAGTATTCCTTTCTCCCACAAGGAGAACACCTTGCAACAAGCACTGTTCAATCATTTCATTGCACTGGCTTCTCGGGTGAATAATCATATTCAATTAACTAATCCTTTAAAGGAGAAGATTATTGAAAACTATACAGAAATCTTTGAAGCCATGACAGTCTTTAAAAGCCGGATAGAGGAGGTGTTAGAAAGCGAAATTATTGATGATGAGTTAGCTTTCTTATGTATTCACTTTTCTACAATTCTTAGCCAACTCAATAAAGAGTCAGCCTATTACTATAAGACAGTCGTTGTTTGCCATTATGGCATCGCAACAAGCCAATTATTGGCGCAAACGCTTATTGAATTCTTCAATGTCGAAATCGTAGCCGTCTTAAATTCGAGTGAAGTGGGAGTGATTGAGAAACTAGATGCAGACATTGTATTTTCAACTATTGAGTTAGAGGACGTCACCAAACCAGTCTTAGTAGTTAACTCAGTCTTAGATGAAAATACCAAGCAGCAAATTCGTCAGTTTTTAGAGTTAAATCAACCAAGAAGGAGATTAGTTTCTAATCGGCAAGATTACACGGAAATGCTAAGAGAAGTGCTCACGATTTTTGAAAAGAATCAATCAGTCGATGGTGAGGTGTATACAGACTTAGAGACAATTTTCAAGAAATATCGATTAGATATTAATCCAAGAGAGGTACAGCCTATGATTCAAGATATTTTAATGGATCAAAACATTCAGATTACGTCAGAGGAAATGGATTGGAAAGACTCAATTCGCTTTGCAGCAAAACCTTTATTGGATGAGGAGGCGATTACGGAACACTATATCGATGAGATGATTCGCACAGTAGAAAAATATGGACCATACATTGTCTTAGCCCCTCATATGGCGCTAGCTCATGCAAGACCACAAGATGGTGCAAAAAAACTAGGTCTCAGCTTAAGTATTTTTAAGTGTCCTGTTTCTTTTGGAGAGAGTAAGGAGCA
The DNA here is from genome assembly GCF_037041345.1 of Abiotrophia defectiva ATCC 49176. Taxonomy (NCBI): domain Bacteria; kingdom Bacillati; phylum Bacillota; class Bacilli; order Lactobacillales; family Aerococcaceae; genus Abiotrophia; species Abiotrophia defectiva. The sequence goes on from NZ_CP146287.1 coordinate 350,757, forward strand.
ACAGGTATCCGTCATGTTTTGTTTGTCAGCCATTGATTCTTTCTCACATCTCAATATTATGAAGAGCTTGGTGAACTTGATTCGTGCTACAAATAAAATTGAGGAACTCTCAAAAGCGAGAGATATCCGATCAGCCAAAACAATCTTATTACAAGACTAGGGAGGAGATTCGAATGTCGGGAAAGGTCAAAATGTTATTTGTATGTGGTGCAGGTTTAGGGTCTAGTTTTGCAGCGCAGATGGCGACGGAGGATGTATTGAATAAGTATCATGTGGATGCTCATTTAGATCATGTCGATATTTCTACTGCTGCTTCTATGAGCCCAGATATTATTATTACAGCTGAAAACTTCAGAAAGCAATTCGAGAAATTCAATATTGATACGGAAAAGACAGCCATTGTTTTCCTTAAAAATATTGTCTCAGGTTCTGAAATAGAAGAAAAGGTAATCCCCATTTTGAAAGCAAAAGGCTTCATCCATTAGAAGGAGGAAATGGAAATGAGTATTCTAAATTTCATTATTAATAATGTGTTGACAAATGCTGCGATTACAGTCTCTCTCATTGCAATGTTGGGGCTCATTTTACAGAAAAAATCCGTTGGGCAAGTAGTTTCTGGTACTTTAAAAACCTTGCTTGGTTTTCAAGTGCTAAGTGCTGGCTCAAGTGTTATTGTCGCAAGTCTGATTTACTTTGGTGAAATTTTCAAAAAAGGATTCCATACTCAAGGGATAGTGCCATCCATTGAAGCGATTAACGGTCAAGCCATGAATGATCTAGGCCTTGGGAGTTCCATCGCCCTAACCTTTCTTGCTATCTTCGTCTTCAATATCATCTTAGCCCGTATTACTAAATGGAAGTATATCTTCTTAACAGGCCAAGCCTTACTTTGGATGGCCACTATGACTACCGTCTTTGGTTATGCTGGCGGATTAAGAGGTCCTGTGCTCATCCTGGTTGGTGGTTTAGTTGGTGGGATCTTCACAGTGGCTATGCCAGCCATCGCCCAACCAATCATTCGCAAGATTACAGGGTCAAATGATATTGCTCTAGGTCACTTCTGTACTATCGGCTATATGTTTGAAGCAGGGGTCGCTAAGCTCTTTGGCGAACGTGGCGAGAATAAGAAGTCGATTGAAGAAATCGAGCTACCAAAATCATTCGAGTTCCTACAGGATACCTATTTATCCGTAATGGTTGTCATGGTTCCAATGTTCATCATTACCGCTCTCTTCGCAGGACCAGAAGCTGTTGATACTGGTACTCAAAACTACATCATGTATGCCTTCTTGCAATCAATTCAGTTCGTTGTTGGGGTATACATCCTATTAGCAGGGGTGCGCTTATTGCTTGGTGAAATCGTGCCAGCCTTCCGTGGTATCGCCATGAAACTGGTGCCTGATGCCATTCCTGCGCTCGACTGTCCAGTCTTCTTCCCATATTCACCAAACGCTGTTATCTTAGGCTTTATCACCACAACCATTGGTACTCTTATCGCCATGTTTACCTTACCATTCTTCGGATTAGCCATGATCTTGCCAGGGATGTTAACTAACTTCTTCGCAGGGGGTACTGCGGGTATTTTCGGTAACGCAACAGGTGGTAGAAGAGGGGCTATCATTGGTGGTATTGCCCATGGGTTCTTCATTACCTTGCTACCAGCCTTGCTTGTTACAGCCTTCAATCAGCTAGGCTTTATCAATGCGACAGCTACTGACGTCGATACGGTAACCGCAGCCTTACTATACTTCTGGATTCTCAATCCAATCTTTAAAATGTTCTAATAGGTGAGGTGACCGCCATGTTCGATTGGTTCAAATCTAAAAAGAAGGAAGCTCAAAAAACGAAAACTGAAGAAAAGCCAGAAAGACTAATCTCCCAGGAAGAAGTTCAAGAATTAATCCAGAGAGATTTAGAGAAAATTAAGGCTACTTCAGATGAGGAAGTACTAGCGAAGCTATATGAGCAGGTGGGAATTTATTACTGGCAATTAAACGAGGTAGACGATGCCATTGAACACCTGGAAAAAAGCCAAGAATTGAAACCTTCCATGGGAGAAGGATATAAGAAGCTCATGTTGCTCTATAATAGCAAGCGTGCAGAAGCTGCTAAGAACCGGGATGATGCTAGCATCGATTACTACATGAATAAGTTAGACGACATGAGAAATCTTGCCAAGAAATTGACGCTTTCTCGCTAGGGACTGAAGGGAGGAAAGAGTATGTATAAGACCGTTCGAGACCTAACAGAAGATGCAGAACGACTGAATATGACCATCGGAGCATTCAATATGCATAACCTAGAAATGCTCCCCGATATGATTCGAGCAGCCAAGGAAATGGGCGCTCCTATTATCATACAAACGAGTGTCGATACCGCAAAATACATTGGTTACAATGTCATCGTTGCCGTAGTAGAAGAGTTAGCCAATTCTATGATTGTGGATGTAGCTTTGCATTTAGATCATGCTAAGGATTTTGATGCGATTAAGGATGCTATCGAGGCAGGTTATTCTAGCGTCATGTTCGATGGGTCAAGTCTTCCCTTCAAGGAAAATATTGAGAAGACTAAACTAGTTGTAGAATACGCCCATGCACGAGGCGTATCGGTTGAAGGGGAGCTAGGGACCATTGGTGGAACGGAAGAAGGAATCTCCGTGTCCGAAGAAGATAAGGAATATACCAGACCTAATGATGCGGTGACCTTCGTTCGAGAAACAGGTGTTGACGTATTGGCAGTAGGGATTGGCACCAACCATGGGCAATTCAAGTCGAAAACAAATGTGAAGATCCTACTCTTAAAAGAAATCCATCAAGTAGTGGATGTTCCGCTAGTGATTCACGGTGGGACTGGTGTTAAGGAAGGAGATTACCCTGATTTAATCAATAATGGGATTCGCAAGTTTAACGTTGGCACGGAGTTGCTCGTCAACTGGACCCAGCAAGCCAAAGATTGCTTCGCCGAGACTCCCGTGAATAAGTCGCTTCGCTATAACATTATTCCAGCCAATCAAAAAGTAAAGGAAATCGTGAAGCATAAAATCGGGCTCTTCATGAATAAAAATCAACCCTTAAATGTTGGGTAGGGATGACTATGAAGAAAAAATACCTAATTCTACTTGCTGGACCTCCAGCGACAGGTAAGAGTTATTTAAGTCGCCTCATCTGCCACGAACTTCCTGAGACCTATACCGTCTCGCCAGATGAGTTGAAGGAGAATCTAGCAGATAATGTAGGATTCAACTCAAGTGAAGAGAAGATTGAATTAGAAAAATTGGTTTGGACCTATTATTATCAAGCTCTTGACCTATATATGAAGATAGGGAAACAATTTATCTTATCCGAATACCCCTTCTCCTACAAGCAACAAAAAAAGCTAGGAGAATTATCTGCCACCTATCACTATGACGTTATTACTATTCGATTAATATGTGACTTTGAGACTTTATGGGAACGGAGGATTAATAGAGACTTATCGCCAGAACGTCATTTAAGCTATATCACTAGCTGCTATCACTATGGTGATAGATTGGAAGACAGAAGGCGAGCAGACCAGCTCATTACTAAGGAAGAGTTTGCTAAAATCATTGAGGATAGAGGCTACAATCACTTCGAAATGGGAAAACTCTACGAAGTGGACGTTACAGACTATTCTAAGGTCCATTATGAGCCGCTGTTAGCAGAACTGAGGAAGCTAAAAGAAGTGTAAGAAAAAAACCGCCCGTGGGAACGGGCGGTTTTGCTTATTCTTTCGGTGCCGGATACTTAAGAGCGTTCTTGACTAACTTCTCCCGGATAATCTGATCAATATCGAGGCCTAGGTTATCGGCTAACATATAGGTGTAAATGAGGACGTCCGCTAACTCCTCTTTGATATGTTCCAACTCAGGGCCGTTAACGTCCTCGGGTGACCGCCACTGATAAATTTCCATAAGCTCCGCTGCTTCAATAGCAACCGACATGGCTAGGTCTTTTTCATTATGAAAGGGACGCCAGTTGCGTGCATCGCGGAAGGCATTGATTTCGTCCATAATGGTCATTGATATCACTCCTCTGTAGATTTTGCTGCGGCTTGTAGAGCCAGTAATTTGTCGCGTAGGCGTGGATTAACGGCATAAAGGTAGAGGCCTTTGACACCGCGCTTGAGCAGGACATTCAAGGAATTGAGAATCATCTGCTCCAAGGCTTGGGCATAGGTGTCATCATCCATATCAGCCCGCCGGACCTTGGCGCCACGGTCCATGTAACGGTTAGGGTCCACAACAATCCGATCCGTCTCAGGATCATAGTCGACCGAAGGACCAATCACCACGCCAGCATAGTTGAGGTCGAAGCCTTGAATGGTGTAGATAGAGCCTACTTCACGGATGGTCTCAGGACGCTCGGCCCAAGTTTGGTTGTCTACGGTTGAGTTCCAAGGCAGGTTAATGCCGCCGGGATCGACTAGGTAGCTATTACCATCCTTCTTATGCTCATAGTCGAAGGTTCCAATGATGCGGGATAGGCCTAGAATCCGATCTTTCTCCCAAATCATATCCTTGAAGCGACTTGGATCTGCTACTACTTGGAAGTCAAAACCATCCGTTTCAGGCCAAGGCGAGAGCAGTCGCTGGTCCACTAAGTCATCAATCCAATCAATGACAGCCCCAGCCCCCTGCATACGGAACTGGTCGGTCAGATGGAAATGATGGAGCTTGAGCTCGCTCCCTATAACGGCCGAGAGTCGTTCCTTGTCCCAGTGGCTTTTTACTTTGAGAACTTGCTTAGAGTCAAAGATACAGACCACAATTTTGGCTAACTTGAGAATCTCGCTTAGGTGGTTATCCTGCCTGAAATTATTATAGGCATCAGACTGGGATAAGAGCAAATGGGCTTCATCAATCAGGACAATATCGACTTCCTGCCCCTTGTTAATGAAAGGGGTAGGCTTGTCGAAGGAATTCTTCTTGAGATTGGGCAAGCCGGCAGCGATGGCCTTATAGGTCTTCAGCATCTCGCTATGGTTGACTAGGAGACGGCTCTTAACCCCATGGAAAGGAGAGCTCTTGTCCGCAGCCAGATCTGCCAGCCGATGCATAATAGCTGAGAGGACGACGCTCTTGCCAGTGCCAGCCTCGCCTTCGACTAGGAAGAGATGGTGTTGGTTGTCGGAGAGTGCTTGTTGGCAGAAGTTGAGCACTTCATCTTTAATGGCTTGTTGGGCAGTAGACAGTGTTTTGAATGGCGACAGCTTAAAGATGTCCTTATTTTCTATTTCATCTATGGTGTGGTTGACAAGTTTCTTGGCTCGTAAGCTCTCCCACAGTTGGGGAAATAGCTCTTGCTGGAAGTAGGCCTTGTTAGCATAATTAGCTGTCTTCTTCTGCTTGGTCTGACTCCGGTTCTGCAGCTTATATTTCTCATCCGCTAGGAAATAGTTAATGAGTTTGGTTTCGAAGTCATAGGTAGCGGACTTATGGAAGTCCTGGTTCCCAATTAGAAGTGTCTGGGTCATTTTGCAGCGACGCAGATCTTTTAGGTGCGCTTTCATGCGCTTGGGCATTTGGTCTGTTTCGCCAATATAGGCATCAGGTCGGCGCTTGTCCGTATTATGTAGAATGTAGATAATGGGATAGTCGGTAAGTAACTCTTCTGTAATTTGTCCAATCGAGTCCTTGTCAAATCGTACTTCTTCAAGTATAAAATCCGCCATTAGGCCACCGCCTTGTCTAAGCTAAGGGTCCGAGAAACCGAGGTTTTTCGGACTCTTTTTTTATCATTTAATGAAGGCGGTTTTAGGCCCCTTCTCACAAGACTTATTATACCATTTTTTGGACTTTCTGCTAGAGGTTAAGATTGCCTTTTTTTAGTTGCTTTAGGTAGTAGTAAAACTTGGATTTTTTAACCTGGGTCAGTTGAAGAATTTCTTGGATTGACAATTGATTTTGCGGCCGATTTAGATATAGCTCTAGTGCCCTTTCAATTCGGTCATAGTGTTCTCGTGGTCGGCCTAACTTAATACCATTTAGTCTTGCTTTCTCAATTCCTGCCCCTGTACGTTCGATAATCAAGTCACGTTCGAACTGAGCGAATGCCCCTAATATGTTGAACATCAGCAAGCTTAAGGGGCTTGGCTTTTCGTGAGCTTCGAAGATCAAATTATCTTGTAAAAATCGCACTTGAACACCTTTGCTGTTGAGGGTAGTCACAATTTGATTAAGGTCAATAATGCTACGTGCTAGTCGGTCAATTTTGGTAACAACCACCTCATCTCCGCGCTGCGCTATCTCCAAAAGATTCTGCAAAGCTTCCCGATTCTCAGTTGTAGTACCACTTGTCTTGTCGACGAATATTTGGCAGACGCCGTAGTTACGCAGTTCTTCATATTGAATATCCGTCTTCTGCTGAGCAGTCGATACCCGTACATAGCCATATTTCTTTGTCATTTTCATACTCCTTTTTGCACCCATCTAGTTAGTAGTGCTGGGTTCACCATAGCATAGTTCACCTCTAGTCCGAAAAACCTCGGGTTTGTGGACTGGGAATGAGAGCTGGGTGAGTGCATGTCAGAGGGATTAATAAAAAGTAAGAAACGCGTTCAGCAGCATGGGGAAGTCTTTACTCCTGCTTGGATGGTGAAGAAGATGCTAGATACTCCAGGCATAAAAGAAGCCTGCGAAAATATTTATGCTACTTTTCTAGAGCCAGCAGCAGGAGATGGCAACTTCCTCTTAGCAATTCTAGAACGGAAGCTGAAGGCTGTAACAGAACAGTATGATAAACGCAATTGGAAAACCAAGGCGTTAGTAGCTCTAGCCTCAATTTATGGCATCGAGTATCTTGCAGACAATCTGGATGTAGCACGCTCGAGGATGTTTAATTACTATCTCGATTGGTATGAAGAGGCTTTTGGTGAGCGACTCAATAGTCAGACCAATATCTACAAATCGGCGAATTATATCATCCACAAGAATATTGTAAGAGGGAATACCTTAACCAAACGTCACCCCATAACTGAAGAGCCAATTCGAATGATTGAATGGCAGAAAGTTCCGGGATATCCGAGCAAAGTTCGAGCTGTTCCTTTTGCCTTTGCTGAATTATTCGGTGAAGAAGTGGAAGAGGAGAAAAAACTTGTAATGGAACAACTTAGCCTCTTTGAATGGGAGGAAGAGGTTGCTAGCAAGCCAGAGGTTGAAAAAGTCATAACAGAAATTGAAATACAAAAAGTATACTTATTGGGGGATTAAGGATGAGTGTGGTTTCAAATTTTGATTTTCTAAGTGTCGATTTAGATACAGCAGAATTGTATGCGACTATCAATATGGCGGAAGAAAACTACGCTCAGAAAGACTATGAAGGGACCTTGACCAAAGTCCGTAAAGTCGCGGAAAATACAGCCAAGTTATTTGCAGACCGTGCCTACATTGAATTGGGGGAACGGGATAATTTCAATGAGATTCTTCGGAAAATTAAGTACTCGATTAATGATAAACATGTTGTGGATTATTTTTACGAGATTAAAGGGAAAGGCAATAATTCTGCCCACGTTCTGAACCCTTCTGACGCAACGCAAGAGAATGCGCTTAGAGCCTTAGAGCATATGTTCTATATCTTAGTCTGGTTCGTTATTAACTATATTGACGATGAAATTCAGGCTAATTTATTCGATGAATTTTTAGAACCTAAAGCTCAAGCCCTCTACAAAACGGCTGAGCGGAAATTTATCTATGTTCAGACAGTTGACAATGCGAGTGGCCAATTTCCTGCTTTTGATGGGACTTACAAAGTTGGCGAAGGAACCGTTCCAGAAGACGAAGTCGAGGGAGACTGGAGTCCGAATAGTAGTTTCTTACGGAAGTTAGCTCCTAAAAGAATTAAACAATACATGAAGACCTCAGGTCTGCCTTTTATGTTGGGATGGGTTGAACTAGCCTATCGCAAATCAGACAAGACCTGGTTTCATGATTATGATGTCCATAATGTATTGAGACGTTCTGGAATTAAGCATGCGGAATTGCTAGAAGGCAATGAGTGGTTTGATACGGATTTGGAGACAGCTAAATCAGCTATTCAAGCGGTAAAGGCTGGACGTGAGTATATCAATGAGTCGGTAGAAGAGAAGACGGCGGTCATTTTACGTCCAGAACAAGAAGAAGCAGTAGCGAAGACGCGTCAGGCCTTCAAGACTAAGGATACAATGCTATGGAATGCTAAAATGCGCTTTGGCAAGACATTAACGGCTCTTCAGTTGGTCAAAGAAGAAGGTTTCCAAAAAGTACTGATTATGACGCACCGTCCCGTTGTGTCAGATTCTTGGTTCCAGGACTTTGAGAAAATGATGATGAGCCAAGAAGGTTATGAATATGGTTCAGTGACCCAAGGTGCCTCGCTTGAATCGCTCAAAAAGGGAAACAAGCCTTTTGTTTATTTTGCTTCCATTCAGCTCTTACGTCATAATAATGCGCAAACGAACTTGAGCCAATTTGCTGAGGTAGACTGGGATCTTATTCTGATTGATGAAGCCCATGAAGGTACTCAGACTCAGCTAAGTGAACTTGTAATGGAGCAGTTAGTTAAGGATAAAACCAAAGTTCTGGAGCTATCTGGGACCCCCTTCAATCTCTTGGATAAATTTGAAGAAGATCAAGTTTATACCTGGGACTATACCATGGAACAGACGGCTAAGCTTAAGTGGGCGCTCGAGAAACCAAATGAACCAAACCCTTACGAGAAGTTACCGAAGGTATCTATGTATACCTTCGAGATGAAGAACAAGAAATTTTTAGATGAACGGAAATCTTTTAATTTCAGAGAGTTCTTCCGCACAGATGATTCAGGTTGCCTGGTCCATAAGCAAGAGGTTCGAGCCTTTCTTGATAATATTACCAATCCTGATAGCCGAACAAACTATCCTTTTTCAACCAAGGCCTACCGAGAGGAGTTGCGGCACACACTCTGGTTATTACCAGGAGTTAAAGAAGCCAACGCCTTAGAAGACCTTATGAAGCAGCATCCAATTTTTGGTAAGGAGTACCAAATTGTCAATGTAGTTCGAGGAAGCGAGCGGGATAGTGACGATGGTGTTGCCAATGAGGCGGACTTAGAGAAAGTTCGCAAGGCGATAACAAAAGATCCCTCTCAGACAAGAACCATTACCCTAACGGTTCGAAAGTTAACAACTGGCGTCAATATTCCTGAATGGACGGCTGTTATATTTTTATCCAATACTAATTCTGCTATGAACTATCTACAGGCCGCTTTTCGAGCTCAAACACCATTTTCTCATGAAAAATTAGGGATGAAAAAACATTGTTATATCTTTGATTTTGCGCCAGATCGAGCGCTGACCGTGATGGCAGAGAGTGCGCAGATTAATTCTGGTGTGGGTAAGAAAAATACACACCAGCAGAAGAAAGCCATGTCTCACCTCTTGAACTTCTTGCCAATTCTTGGTCAAGCAGACAATGGCATGAAAACTTATGATGTTGATCGCATGTTAACTCAATTGAAGAAGGTCTATGCGGAGAAAGCAGTACGGTCTGGATTTGAAGACGACAGTCTCTATAATGATAAGCTTCTAACCCTAACAGAGGGCGATGCTAAGTTGTTCCAAGACTTGAACGCGATTGTAGGTAAAACGAGCAAACAGAAAACACCTAAGACGATTACGGTGAATGACAATGGTTTGACCGATGAAGAATACGAGAAGGGTGAGAAGGGCAAGAAAAAGAAAAAACGAGACCGCACCCCTGAAGAGCAAGAAGCAATTGAGAAGATTAAGAAGGCTAAGCAACAGCGCAAGACCATGATTTCAATCTTGCGAGGGGTATCAACTAAGATTCCTCTCATGATTTACGGGATGGATGTCGATATTCAAGATGATATCTCGATTGAGGAATTCGTCAAGCAGGTGGATGATAAGTCTTGGAAGGAGTTTATGCCTAAGGGCTTTACTAAGGAGATGTTCCAGGAAATCACCCAATTCTATGATGCAGAAGTCTTCGTGGAAGCAGGCCGAATTATTCGACACCGCGCCAAAGAATTAGACGAGCTAGACTTTATTGAACGTGCTGAACGGATTGCTGAATTATTTGGTAGTTTCAAGAACCCCGACAAGGAAACAGTCCTCACCCCATGGCGTGTTGTCAACATGCAAATTGCCAAGGGAATAGGTGGCTTGAACTTCTACGATGATGATTTCCATGTGATGACGGATGGCGGAAGGCCTAACCTACATTGGGTAGAGCGTGAAGTAACTAAGGAAATCTACCACCCAGATACTAAGATTATTGATATAAACTCCAAGACTGGCCTATATCCTTTGCATGCTGCGATGAGCTTATACTATCAGGCCATGTTAGCGAATGAAGACAAGCGATTTATTGATAGACAGGTCTATCAGTCGATTCTAAGCAGAAATATCTATGTTATTGCCCAAACCCCAATGGCCAAAACCATTACGGAGCGGACACTAGCAGGATACAGAGGTTATAAGACGAATGTGGTCTATATCCCGGGGCTAACGGACATCCTAAAGCAGGATATAGACAAGGGTAAAGAAAAAGTAGAGGAGGCGTTTGGTCACGTGAAATTTGATGTTGTGGTGGGGAATCCGCCGTATCAGGAAACTTTGGAGGGAACTAGTGATCGTCCTTTATATAATTACTTTATGGAATTATCATATAAAATAGCTGACAAAGTAATATTGATAACACCAGGAAGATTTTTGTTTAATGCGGGCAAAACTCCAAAGGCATGGAATGAAAAAATGCTGTCTGATGATAATCTAAAAGTTGTATTTTACGAACAGGATTCTGCTAGTGTATTTCCAAATACGGACATTACAGGAGGCTTAGTAGTTTCATATAGAGAGAAAGGTAGCAAAATTGGCCCCATCAGAACGTTTACCACGTATGATGAGTTAAATAAAATTTTAAATAAAGTGATAAATTCAAATGACTTTCATTCTATTGTTTCAATTATATATTTACAGAATCGATTTGATTTGAATCAACTTTTTGAAGATTATAATGAATTACGGCATGTAATTGGAAGCGAAGGGAAAGAAAGGCGGTTAACAACCTCCATATTTGAACAAGTGCCTATATTCTATGATAGTAGAGGTAATAAAGAAGATATTAAGGTGCTCGGTCTGATAAAAAATATCCGGAAGTATAAGTATATTAACAATAAATATATCGAAGCCCACTCAAATCTAAAGAAATATAAAATAATTTTGCCAAAATCTAATGGGAGTGGAGCAATTGGAGATGCAGGGCCTACTCCTCTAATTGGAGAACCCCTAATTGGAGAACCATTAACTGGATATACCCAATCATTTATTTCTTTTGGGGCATTTGAGAAGTTTATAGATGCTAGCAATTGTCTCAAATACATTAAAACAAAATTTGTAAGAGCTTTGTTAGGAACTTTGAAAATTACTCAAGACAATAATAAAGATACTTGGAAAAACGTTCCACTTCAAGACTTTTCATCCAATTCCGATATCGATTGGTCACAATCTATTGCTGACATTGATCAACAACTCTACAAAAAGTATGGGTTGAGTGAGTCAGAGATTGCCTTCATTGAAGAAAAAGTCCAAGCGATGGAATAAACTTTATATACACTTAGAGAGCCCGCCAATTGGTGGGCTCTATCCATGGTAAAAAGCGAACTGAAGTTCGCATCGGCTCTTCCATATTCCCTCCAATAGGCGTATAATAGAGATTGTAGAGAAGTGAAGACGGTGGTGACTCCCACTCAGGAGGAGGTGGTGCTCTATGTGCATCCATCAAAATCTAGAGGGAAGGAGGACACTGAATTTGTCAGCTGATGCTGTGGTAAGGCTTATCTTGGAATTTGGCACTTTTGTCATTGCCTTGATTGGGCTCTGCCACAAACTCTTCAATAAGCACGACAAAAAATAGCCGTCCCCACTTTGACACGCGGGACGGCTATTTCTAGTCATCTTGGCATCACCGTCTTATACGGCTCTGCATGGGAGTCGAGTTCGCCCTCGACTCCTTCTATGTTTATTATACTGTACAGGTTTGGAAGAAGTCAAATCTCTTTCTAGTTTCCACGGCAAAAGGGTAAAAAGTACAAGGAATCCTAAGGGGAGGAGAGGTCCAAGATAAGGTTATTAATGTATTGATCTTCCGCTAAATATCGAAATTTGTTGGAGGTCTAGAGAGGGGGATAAGAATACCAAGATAGATTATGGGTAGAAGTAGCGAACGGTCAAATCAAATATATTGGTCAGATGAAAAAAGTTCAAAGTTAAGAGAGGAGATATTGCATGAGTTATTTATACTATGAAATACGTAAGTTGTTCAAATGGGAAATGTTAAGTGCAGGAGTCTTTTCTGCGATTTTTAAAATGGGTTCTCTAGTACTTGTATATTATTGGCTTTTTGATTTGAATAACCTTAAGGGTTTTGGCTTTTTGCTAGTGCCCCTCATTGCATACACTATTTATTTTGGTGCAGATTATTTTTTAATCGATAAGAAAAAAAGTGTAGTGACTGAATTGATGGAAAAAGATCTAGTTAATGAGCCTAATATAAGTAATATCATTAACGAAATTGATAGTTCATTAGCTAAAACAACAAAATTTGCGCAATGGGTGTGTGGCTTCGTTGCGTCTATAACTCTTTTAATAGGAACAGGTATTGGCAGTGCAATCACCTTGTATACGGAAAAGAGATATGAATTATTAAGCTCTACTTCAGAAAAAGTGAGAGCATTAAATGATTTCCAGAGACTTTTTGACACATTACTTGGGGGAACTGGACTTCAGCAAGTAGGTGCTATAATTATACTTCTTATTTTACCTGTTACTATTAGCTATGTTCTAATTCAGGGCTTCAGTTTTAGGAGAAGACAAATAAGACTTTATCTTCTAGACTGCAAATATGAATTAGATAGAAAAAATGCCTATAAGCAATGTGGGCAAAATGAATGTGTTGAGGATGCTTCAAATAACGTCAGATCCATAGAGAAAAAATAGTAGTCATAGTCTTCTATGTGAATCAGTATATTAGAGCTCGAGGTAGATAGTACCTCGAGCTCTTTCTATTATTGCATTTGGTGGGGAGTAGTCCGAGTGTGTTTGACTTTCTTATCCAACACTTTTTTCCACAAAAAAAGAAAAAGATAATCTTTTCCCTAAGAAAGCGCTGTTATATAATGAAGATAGAGGATAGGACAGTTAATATGAAGGGGGAGAATATATGAGGCGTAAGGAATTATTGAAGAAATTGAAGCAGGAAAGCTTCATTAAATTAGATGACTTAGCACATACCTTTGATGTATCGACTCGGACCATTCGTGATGATGTGAAAGCACTGAACGATGAGTCGGCTTCTTTCAGAATCGAACTGTCCCGTAAACGCGGCTATTATTTAGTTATTAGTGACGCTAATCAGTTTGAGGATTTCTTATCAGATTGGACAGAGGATGGCTACGAGACCAAGAACAAGCGAATTGAGACGCTCTTAGTACATCTTCTATTACATTCCCAATATATCACTTATCGTCAACTAGCTGATTTATGCGGGATTAGTATTGCCCAGGTTAAGTTAGACTGTGGGGCTTTGCCCAAGTTGCTTGAAGGCAGTGAAATTAAATTAGTAACTAAAGCCCATCACGGGATTCGGCTACAAGGCAATCTCTACGATAAGATTAAACTGATTGACGCTTACTATATCAAAGGACAACATTTAATACTGGATTACATTAGCCACTTGGTGACTAATCCAGACGATATCAGCCAAGGGGTGAGACTCATTTGTCAGGAGTATCGCCTAAGGCCTGATGGTGATTCAGCACGTATTATACGGAGATGGCTAGAATTATTAATCTGTTACCATATATTGAATGTGGAGACTCAGTATCAGAGTCTTAATCTGTCCGATATGGAGCCTCTAAAAAAGATTCTTAACCAGTATGAGCTAACGAGGGCTTGTCTTCCACATGCTCAAGTCATTTATCAGTTACTCTTAGAACACCAATCGATTAACCTAGTACCCCAGACTGCGTTGCGTAAATTTCTCTATCAAGTCTATACAGAGATTGATCAACAGTTCGATACACGATTTGTTGAAGATGTGGATTTCATGCGGATGATTCAGCTTCACGTTGCCGTGATGATGGAGAGTAATCATCTAGCGGATAGTAGTAAGAGTAGTCTAATCGATTCACTCTGCCGAGAGTTCCCAGCAATTATGAACTGCGCGCTACATCTAGTTAAGCGTCTCGAGCAAGAGTATCATATGACCATTACGGAAGAGGAAATCGTCTACCTCACTTCCCATATGGCGGTTTCTTATGAGCGTCAGAACGATCGTAAGATACGTAGCTACTACCATATCGCCCTAGTTTCAAGTTCCGGTGGGGGTTTGGCTCAACTCATGGAGATGCGATTCTCTAAGATATTCCCATCTGCCAGAATCAAACTATTTTCACTAGACCAGAAGACAGAGCTCTTAGCCTTTCGACCTAATCTAGTCTTTTCCATTAAACTTCTAGATTATCCGGTTGATTGTCCTGTGGTTCTAGTTAAGGAAGTTTTGGAGGAGCTAGATTATTTTAGTATCCAGAACAATTTGGAGTACTTAACTGAGATGGGGACACTCTTAGACGCCAATAAGGGTTTGTTGGAAATGATATCTCCTGATCTCTTCACAATAGGTGACTACGACCAGTATCGCGATTTACTAGAAGATGTCGCAAGCAAACTAGAGTCTTATACGCATAGTGAGAACTATGTCACCTCTATCTTGGAGCGGGAGTCTTATGTCTCAACCGTGTATGACAATGGCTTAGCCATTCCCCATCCCATGGAAATGAAACATTCAGAAAATTTAATTAGTGTTACCTTACTTCCTAAGGGGATCATCCACCAGGGGAAGACGGTCAAATTAGTCTTTATGTTAGCTCTTAAACCCAACCAAGTTGAAGTTCATCAGCATATCTCTAAGAAGCTATATGGTCTAATGCAACAATCTTCTGTGGTCCAGGAATTAGCTAATTGTCAAAATTATCAAGAATTCATCAACTTATTAAGAATCTGCTTATAGGAGGCGAGGAAGATGGATTATGAATTGCTAGGGGCACTCTGCAATGCGGATGCTCTGGCTGGAGATGAGGAGGAAGTCCGACAAGTGATTCGCTCGGAGCTTAGCCAGTTGGGCTGGGTAGAGCGAACGGACGGCTTAGGTAGCTTAATCTACAGCAAAGAGAGTCCGCAAAATAGTCAGAGTGTGATGCTATGTGGGCATATGGATGAGGTAGGCTTCATGGTTCGGACAATTGATGAACTAGGCTTGATTCATCTTATGAAGGTAGGAGGGGTCCAGACCTACGGTCAGTGCTATCAACATGTGCGAGTTACAACTCAAGACGGGCGAAAAGTGAAAGGCATGGCTATTGCTCAGTACCAAAATGAAACAGTGCAGCGTGTATTCTGTGATATCGGTGCCCAATCACGTGAAGAAGTTGAGGCTTTAGGGATTCAGACTGGCGACATGGTGACCTTCGATACAGACTTCAAGGCCTACCAAGTAGACGACATCTATGCCGGTAAGGCTATGGATAATCGCCTAGCCTGTTATATAATGTGTCAGTTAGCCAAGCGCTTGGATAAAGTTGATTTACCTTATAATTTACACCTAGCCTTCACCAGCAGTGAAGAAGTTGGGATTCGTGGCGCTCGGACAGCTGCCCAGATGATCAATCCCGACTCAGTCTTCGTAATTGATGTTGCGACTGCTCCTAACCAGTTGATTCGGGACCATACCAATCAGCGCCAAATGGGGCAAGGCCC
Source organism: Abiotrophia defectiva ATCC 49176 (assembly GCF_037041345.1). Classification (NCBI taxonomy): domain Bacteria; kingdom Bacillati; phylum Bacillota; class Bacilli; order Lactobacillales; family Aerococcaceae; genus Abiotrophia; species Abiotrophia defectiva. Next base: position 366,567 of record NZ_CP146287.1, read on the forward strand.
TATCCTGACTTTCTTCGATCGAACACTGTCACCAAACCGCAAGATGACGCAATACATTCGTCACATCGCCAAGGACAAAGGCATCAAAATTCAGTGTGATATGTTTAATTCTGGTGGTACGGATGGTGGTGAAGCACATAAGGTCCATGACGGTAAGCCTACAGTCGTGACTATTGTACCCGTCCGCTATGGGCACTGTACAGCTTCCTTGGTTAATAGCCGAGATGTGGATCAGATGACCGATTTATTCCAAGCGATTCTCGAGTCCTTAGACTCAGCGCGATTGACGCAATTCAGACAATTCTAGAGGAGGTGACGAGATGTCAGTGAAGGAACAAGATATTGTCAAGATTATTGCCAACTCAGGTGAAGGCAAAATGAAGGCCTTTGAAGCGCTCAAGTGCATCAAGACGAAGGAATTCAAGAAGGCACGTGAATTGTTGAAAGAATCACGCCAGGTAGAGGTGGATGCCCATAATGCGCAGACCCAAATCATTGCTGATGCGCTAGATCCTGATAACAAAGAAGCCGTGACTTTACTCATGGTTCACGCGCAGGATCATTATATGACTTGCCAGTTAGCTCGTGATTTAATTGAGGCTTTAATTGATATATTTGAGGAATAAATAGAATAGAGGAGGAAGTATCATGAAAATCCTATTATGTTGTGCGGGTGGTTTCTCAACCAATATGCTGATGCAGAACATGAAGAAGGTTGTGAAGCAGAGTGAAAAACTCAATGAAGCAGATTTTGACTTCACTGCCATTCCCGCTGATTCACTTGAAGGAACGGTTGAGAATTGGGATATTGTTTTGGTAGGGCCACAAATTGCACATAAGATTGATTTTATCAAATCTATCCTAACGCCGTTAGATATTCCTTATGCCATCATAGATAAGGACGTGTATGGAGAGATGGATGGAGCGACAGTTATGAAGTTAGCGCTCGTAACCTATAAGAAACATCAACTCAGTAAAGAAAAATAATGAGGACAAAGATTTAAAGGAGTGAGTAAAATGTTTGATAAGTTTGCCGAATTTATGAACCGTTTTTTCCTACCTTTAGCTCGTAAGGTAGATAACCAACGACATCTAAGTGCTATTAAGGCCGGTATGATGGCTCTAACACCTTTCACGATTTTAGGGAGTTTCTTTGCGGTCATCCCTGCTATTCCAAATATGCTATCGCCCACTAATCCAGTAGCTGTATTCATCAATGATAATGCAGCACTAATAGATTTGCCGGTGACTTTATCAATTGGATTGATTGGGATGTATGCTTGCATGGCGATTTCCTATAACTTAGGGAAATATTATAAGCTCTATATTCCAGGTTGTGTTACCCTGTCGACATTCTCCTTCCTCTTTATGGTAGCGACTTTCAATGATGAGGGACAGCTAATTCTGAAGAACCTAGGAGCGCGTGGCCTTTTTACGGCGATGATTGTTGGCTTGTTAACAGTAGAACTCTATAACTTCTGTAAGAAGCGTAATATCACCATCCGGATGCCAGAAGGGGTGCCTGATTTCGTATCTCAATCCTTCGAGTTAATTCCGGTTACGCTGATTGTTGGGGGGACTTTTATCGTCCTACGCTTTATCTTCCTTAATGTCATTGGAGAATTACCACCAAGCCTGTTGACCCGCTTCTTGACTCCATTAGTAGGGAGTATGGATAACCCATGGGCTGTACTTATGCTTAACTTCGCTATCTGTACCATCTTCTTCTTCGGGATTCACTCATCCGTCTTCAGTCCAATTACGCGACCTATTATGGTGGCCTTCATTGCAGAAAATATTGCAGCTTTCCAAGCTGGGGAACCACTGCCACACTTCTATACAGCAGGGACATCTAGTGCCTTCTTCGGTTTTACAGGATGTGGGATTAGTATTGGCTGTATTATCGCCTGCATGATGTCTAAGAACCAACGCTACAAACAAATTGGTCGGGTCTCTCTCTTCCCAGCCTTATTCGGGATTAACGAACCCATCTTGTTCGGGGCACCCATTATCTTGAACCCTATTATGTTTATCCCGCATGTTTTTGGGGGTGCCATTATTGGGACCTTCCCAATGTTCCTCATGCACTGGGGCTTGCTGAATAAGCCGGTTTTTGATCCGCCATATGTCGGGATTTTCTTAGAAGGATTTCTTACTAACGGGGACTGGCGGACTATTATCGCTTGCGCCATTCAATTGATTGCTTCCGTGGCAATTTACTGGCCATTCTTCAAAATTATGGAACGAAATGATGAATTACAAGCCGCACAAGCCAAGGCTGATAAGGCAATCTTCAATGCGGAAGATGAGGCCTTATTAGCGGATCTAGACTTAGACTTCTAGGTGATTCTTATGGAACGAATTGAGAGATTGCAAGCCATGATGAGGGATCAAGGATTGGATGCTATCGTGGTAACTAACAAGATTACTAAGCAATACCTGGGCTTAATAACAGGGAGTGGCTGTGTACCGGTTGTCTTAGTTGATCGCGTCGTCCAATTTATGGATGGACGCTATCAGAACGAAAGCTATCGATTAAGGAGCGCAGAAAAAAAGGTCCTAGACAATCGGAACTACTATGGGGCCATTATCCCATTTTTAAAGGAGGTGGGGTCTAAGGTGGTTGGTCTTGAAGATGAAGGAATCTCTGTAGCAAAATACCTAGAGATGAGAGAATTCTTCGAGATTCGTTCGGTAGGAGAATTGATTGTGACCATGAGAAGTATCAAAGATCAAGACGAGATTGCAAAGATTCGCACAGCTTGTCAGATTACTGATGAGATCTTCAATCGCCTACTTCCATGTATCCGTGCTGGTATGACGGAGAAGGAACTGGTAGCTTATCTCTACTTCGAATGCTTCAAGGCGGGAGCGGATCGAATGTCCTTTGAGCCAATCATAGCAAGTGGTTGGCGGGGCTCCTTACCTCATGGGCGTCCAAGCAACAAGGTGATTCAGGAAGGTGAGCTTGTAACCATTGACTTCGGGATTGTCTTCGAAGATTATATGTCAGATATGACACGGACTGTCGGTATTGGTAAGATTAAGCAAGAACTCTTGGATATTTATGAGGCCGTCCAACTAGCTCAGCAAGCAGCAGTAGAGGCCGTTCGGCCCCGTCTCATGGGCCAGGAAGTAGATGCTCTTGCTCGTCAAATCATCGAAGACAAGGGCTACGGCGCCTATTTCACGCATGGCCTAGGGCATGGAATTGGGATAGGAGGCGATTATCCTATGCTTAATCCGACCAGTAAGTTCTGCTTGGAGGCGAATATGGTCCTGACTTGCGAACCAGGTATTTATGTCCCGGAAGTTGGTGGCGTGCGAATTGAAGATGTCGTGCTAGTCACTTCAAGCGGCAGCCAAGCGTTGACTAAGACCGATAAGTCATTAATACTGGTGGGATGATTTATGGATAAATTTGATAAAGCATTCGACAGAAGCGCTATTGGAACACGCAAATGGGATCCAAGCTTATTAGAAGAGAAGATGCCAGGAGCGAAGGACGTAATTGCGATGGACTTAGCCGATATCGACTTCGAGTGTGCCCCGGCCATTCAACAAGCCCTTGTGGAGCGCGCTATGCAGGCCGATTATAGCTATACTTATGTGCCCGATAGCTTCTATCAAGCCGTTATCGATTGGAATCGTCGCTACTATGGGCTAGAGATAGAGAAGGATTGGATTCGATTAGTGTTTGGGACCGTCTCAGCCCTTCATAATATTGTGCAAGCTCTGACAGAAGAGGGCGAAGCCGTGATGATTCAGACACCGGCTTATGCCCCCTTTGCAGAAGCTGTGCAGCATAATGGGCGACGCTTAATCTGTAATGACCTTGAGATTCGAGATAATCGTTACTATATGAACTTTGAACGCATGGAACGTGACATCCAACAAGAAGGCGTGAAATTATTCATCCTCTGTAATCCACAAAACCCTTCAGGAAGGGTTTGGACCAAGGAGGAATTGAATCGACTCGCCCAAATCTGCCAACGGTATCAGGTCTGCCTTGTGTCAGATGAGATTCATCGCGATATCGTTTTTAGGAGTCAACACTTCACAAGTCTATGGCAGGCCAATGAATCCATTATGCAGAATAGCGTCTTATGCGTCTCTCCCAATAAGGGATTCAACCTTGGGGGGCTTAAAACCTCTTATATTGTAGTGCCTAATCCTCAAATAAGGGCTCAAATCTATGAACGCCTATCAGCTAACTATGTCACTTCCCCCCATGTTTTTGCGGTACCAGCTATTGTAGCCGCCTATAACAAGGAAAGACAGTGGCTAGAGGACATGGTAGCATATATTGAGGAAAATCATCGACTAGTAGAATCTTTCGTCAAGGAGTACATGCCGAGATTCGAAGTAATGCCTGCCGAATCATCCTTCCTAGTTTGGGTACGGGTTGGAGATCTACTTAAGACAGAAAGTGAAGTGAAGGCATTCTTCGATGCATGCGCACTTACAATGGTGCTAGGGAGTTACTTCGTCCAGAATGGCGAAGGCTATGTCCGCTTGAATATAGGTATGCAGCGTGAGAAAGTATCAGAGGCACTAGATCGAATGTTTAGGGAATATAAATTGAGAATATAAGATACTATCAGCCACCTGTAATCGGTGGCTGATTTTTAATATGGGGAAGTGAGGTGAGGGAATATTGCCATATTAGATAGAGGCACGTCGTGTTGGGAGGCAGCCACGTCGTATTGGAGGTAGCGATGTCTCGATGGACCTCCAACACGACGTGGCTCGGCAAGGAAGCGAGTATTTTGAGTCAAAAAGGGCGAAAAAGCGTGAGCCACGTCGTATTGGGAGGCAGCCATGTCTCGATGGAGGTCCAACGCGACGTGGCTCAAAATGTAAGCTAGGTTTAAGCTGAAAAAGGTGAGGGAGAACCCCAAAAGTCGCGAATGGCGTGCTTTTTAGCGCATATAGGTGCAAGAAGGGGTCAAATCACTAAAATAGATAAACTATTGTTTAAAAATAATACTGTGCCATTATTGGAGAAGACAGAAGGCAAGAGTATAATGGAGTTAGTGGATTAATGCACAGATGGGCGGTAACGTATGCAACCCCAAAATTCCAAGAGAATGTTAGGAGTTTAAGTATGAAGTTTGGTTTACGAACACCAAGTTTAAAAAAACGCCTCTCGGCCCGAACAAGTGGCGCGATGAAACGAAAAATTAAAAGAGCTTTGATTCCCGGCTATGGGCGTAGGGGGAGAGGGTGGCTTACCAACCCTCGGAAAGCACTATATAACAAAATCTATCGTAAAACGACAGTTGGCTGCCTTTTACCTTTTCTAATTAGCGCTAGCCTAGTAGTTGGGGGCACGTCATTTATTGCTGCAGCACCATCATCAGTGACCATAGAGGAACGCAGTAAACAATGGATAGATGAGCATCTAAAGGATCGAACACTCTCAGAATTTACTCAAGACTTAATTAAGCTTGAAGACGAGAAGCTCAAGGAAGTAATCTTATTTGGGCACAAAAAAGGAACGCAATTGAAAGATGACTTCGATATCATTGGACGTGATGTAACAATCAAAGGGAAAGTGGTTTACATAGCGCGTCCACCTCAAAAACAGATGGATGGCAAGTACTTTGGCACCTATCTTGTCTATCTAGGAGATAAGCCAATTGAAGATTTCCAGATTATTGAAGACCACAGTAGTACTCGTAAAGATATGTCAAAAGAAGATTTCTTTCTAGGTAAATACCCGGAGGAGAAGATTCAATTGGTACTGGTAGAGATAAAATCTAACCAGGAGCTTGAGAAGTGGACAAATGTAGAAGGTGTAGGGAATTTGAAGAACTATGTGCTTAAAGTTAAAGTAGATGGAACAGTGGAAGAGTTTTCAGCACTAATTAATGAGTTAGAGATATAGATTTATATGAAATTCAAGGGATTTAAATTACAAAATTAGGGGAAAGCTAATGAGTAAAAAAGTAGTATGTTTAATAGGTAATGGATTTGATTTAGCTCTGGGTCTCAGAACATCATATACGGATTTTCGAAACTTCATAGAGCTTAAGCATGGGAGTAAAATGTCCGAAAATCTGATTTATAAAGCACTCGAAGAGCATACGGGGGGCAATTGGAGTGATTTAGAGAAAAAATTAGGGGAAATATTCAAGAAATCTACATGGGAAGGTATTTTTAAAAACTCTGATTCTGTTTTAGATGGAGAGGAGTTACAGTTTTCAATTAATGAAGCAAGGGAAAATCTTATTGATGACTTAATAGAGCATCTCAAACAAGAAGAAAAAATACTAGGAAAAATTCAAATTGATGACGAAGTAAAAAATAACATGATCGAAGGTATACAACGCCTGTTTTCTCCGACGATTGAAAGAGATCAAGATATTTTAAAAAATCATCAGAGCTTGTATGGAGAAGATATATATTTTTATACTATTAGCTTCAACTATACAGATTCTTTCTCTTATCTGTTTAATAAAATCGAGAGTAGTGATTATAGCATTGGGAGAAGTTTTTCTCGATACGCTACTCTCTATCCGCATGGGACTAGTGAAATAGGGACTACAATTGGAGTGAATGATGAGACTCAGTTATTAGGTTATAAAGAAGGGGAAAGTGTTTTGGAGGCGGATACCGCTAAATTTATGATTAAACCTAGAAATAAAGAGCACGGGCAAGATAATCAATATGAGGATGCTCTACAACGAATCTCCATAGCTGATATCATCATAATATATGGGATGTCTTGCGGTGAGACGGACAAAGATTGGTGGGAGGCGATTGAAAAGAGACTTTTAGGGTATAAAAACTCAATCGCGATAGTTTTTAGCTATGAAACACTTCGGAGAACCCATAATAGCCAGGTAGAGAGAGTCCGGAATAGGGTCAGAAGTAAACTATGTAGTAGCTCAGAAAACATGGCTACTATAGGAAATCGAATTATTGTTGAATGTAGTAAGGACTTATTTTCCCATATTAAGAGTAAAACGGAGGAAGTACGTAAGCAAGTAGACGAAGTGCAAGTAACGAAAGAAGAGGATACTATTTGAAACTTCGTCTTTAGATGTTTTATCGATGGTAAATAAGCTGCTCACAAAAGTTGAATTGTTTGTTCGTGTTGGGGAAGTTTATTTTGTGAACATAAGTTAAGATTCGCTCTGCCACAAACTCTTCAATAAACACGACAAAAAATAGCCGTCCCCACTTTGACTCGCGGGATGGCTATTTTTAGTCATCTTCGCATAACCTTCTTATATAGCTCTGAACGGGAGTCGAGTTCGCCCTCGACTCCTTTTGTGCTTATTATTTCGTAAGGGTTTGGGGGAAGTCAAAACTATAATGTTCAGGATAAAAATACTTTTGTTGTTAGTTCATTAAATCGGATATAATATGGGTAGTATCGAATTTGTAAATCATCTCATTCAATTACGGGTGAGTTTGGTTAGAAAATGTTATAAGATATGTATAAAGAAATCTGTAATATCAATGGAGGTTGGGTATGGAAAAATATACATCAGATAAAGCATTAGAGGCTATTGATTTAAGTCGAGATGAGTTGGAATGTTTGATTAGGGCGGGAAAAGATTTAAGCGTGGAAAGTGTAAGTAACGAAGGAGAACTTGATCTTGATTTGGTCTTCATAGAGGACGGTGGCTATTATAAGGTAGGGAACTATTGGGAGCAATATTCAACGGACGATAAGGTTTTAATAAAGCCTATACTCCTAAATGAAGAAATAGATGGTATGAAAAAGAATAGTGGCTGGATAGCAAATTTAAGAAATAGTAAAGAGGGGAAGGAATCAAAGGATGAAATTGATAATATTGACATAAATTACTTGCGTAATTCACAGAGGGCAATTGGTTACCCTCGTAGAGTTATTAACAAAAATGCCAGTAGTATGAATGAATTCCTTCATCGTGGCCACTTGATGGCAAATGAAATAATTAGAGACTATATTAATAAGAGAATACAAGATCAACGGTGTCATATGTTTCGTTCTAAAAAGCACAGACATAATATATACGCTCAATTTAAACAATCTAATTGTTATTATAGTGATTGTTTTACTCGAAAAGGGCAAAGTTATTTTGAAAAGAACATCATAGACTATTTAAAATATAAAGAGGGCTATGTCAATTACGAAGTTCGTGCCTTATTTAAGAGTCCGGGCGATAAGGTTCCACGAGCTAATCTATTATGTGCGAGATTCTACGATTCTTGTGGGCTGCTCGATGAGCAAGAGACATTTTGTGTTGTAATTCCAAATATGGGAAGCCTAGGGAGAGACTATAGCTCAATAGCAAGTTATAAATTTTCATATGAAGATGGGTTAATGGAACCAAGTAAAGGGAATTAACCATAAAAAGGTAAAGAGTAATTGAAAAAATAAGACATCAATGAGTAGGTTGTCCAATAAAGTCACCCCGTGCTTATAAAGCACGGGTTATTTGTATGGATTTAAAAATCAAATAACCACAAGAATTCTAAACTCTAGCGCAAGAATGAGCAAGATATTTTGAGGCTGCTAAGTTATACTCAGGATAGATTACCAAATTTTGGAGGGATATTAATGGGATTTTTGGATAATGCAAAGAATGAAAGTAGCTATTCAGTAGCGTCTGGTAGAGATTTGAATTATGTGGTTTTACAGGTAACCCTGAAGGAAAAATTTATTGGGACGGGTTCTGGAAATCTAGCGGAGCTAGAGGAAGTCATTAACAGACAAGCTGCAAAAGGATATAGACTTCATACTATTGCGACAAGTAATGGTGGCAGCAAAGGCTTTATGGGCGGAGATAGAATCCAGGCTACACTAGTTTTTGAGTCGCTTTAGCGTTTACTAGAATGAATAAGGTAAAGGGATGAAGGTATGCCAGAAAATAACCTAGATATACTGAGCATGCGACATGTCAAGCATGATAAATGATTGTATCATGCGCGCAGGGGACGTGTTAAGTATCCTATAGAAGAGGGCCGTAAAAGGCTCTTTTTATTTTTGGAATAAGACACTACCATTTGAGGGACATGGCGCAATCATATTCGATCAAATCAGGCCAACAGAATTGACAGTTTCTGTCTCAATCGTTCGCTTGTCTACCTTTAAAACTCTCTCGTCTCATACTGTAATGTGCACACGCTCATTTGATGATTCAAATACCAACAGCCCATCACTAAGCCATTCCTTAGACCATAATATTGCTCAAAATGAATTTTGTTGCAAATTATGAAATCATTTAGTGAAGGGCTTTCTTTCTAGAATTTCTGGGCGTATAATATAACTATAGTAAGTTAAGGCGGATTCTCTCTCTCGTTTGGCTCCATGGTTAAGCAGTTAGGTAGAAGTCGTCTTTTTGCTATATCAAGATAAATTCTATAAGAAAGGAGAGTTACTTTATGAGAGAGATGCAGCAAATTCAGATCAGCTACCAATACGATCATGAGCGTCTCTATGAGGCACTTAAGCGGAGAGGCATGACCGAGCGTGCGTTGGCAGAGAAAATCTATTGTTCGCCCGCTACGGTCTCTCGCATCTTCAATGGTTGTGGCCGTCTAAGCATTGAGACCATCATTATGGTCTGTCTAGCTATGAAACTAACAGTTGAAGAGCAGCTTGAGATTTTCTATTTCTCTTGTATGGGTATCTTGCACCATTTAGGGGTGAGTATGGGCGATACCCAAGACACTAAATTCGACATATGACATCAGGAGGCACAGTTTATAAAGTTGTTATATTGGCTCAATATAATTACTCGAGTTGTGGTTAACCACAACTCAGAAAAGAATCGTGACTGGACAAGAAAGTTATACATAAGAATAGATAATGTTGTTGAATAGGTTTTTATGACTATTTGGAAGGAAGAAAAACCATGAAATTCGATGATTTAGAAAATTTAAATTTAGATAGCATCAGGGAGCAGATTTTAGCCTATGCGGTTCAGCTTACTCAGTCCTATTGGGAGATTGGTCGGCGGTTGCATTATGCCAAGCAGTCTTTGTTGTCAGAAGATGGATTTCTACCATGGTTAGAGACGCTTTATATCGATTATCCCGAGGCTAATCGCATGATGTATGTAGCCAAGAATTTACCTAAGATGAAGTGCTACGAGCATCTAGGCTTATCGCTACTTTATCTGATCGCAACTATCCCCGAGGAACATCGTCAGAAGATTTATACTTTACCTTCAGGCAAATGTAAGTACCTGCATCAAATGTCTCAGTTAGAACTTCGGACCGTTAAGCGGCTGTTGAAAGCGGGACAGTTGGAGTCTTGCTTCCAAGGAGATAGTCAGTTACAAGTTGACTGTCAAGAGGTGAAGAAGGAGACACAGGATGCCGTCTCGCCTGAAGCAAGTCAGGCTAGAGCACCGCAAGCTCCTGCTACCAATCAAGCTACTACGCAACAGGTTCCAACCAGCCCTCAAGCTGACGGGCTTCAGCCTGACGCCCAATCGGACGATGCTATACACCAATCTAGACAGCCCCAGACTAAGTTGCTTACCCCAAGTCAAGATCTCAAGTCCAACCCCCTAGCTCCCAAGCTAGCCGAGGCGGAGGCGACTAACCAGCGCCTAAGAGAATCCCTTAAGCAGGCTAATGCCAAGTATCAGGAAGACCTACAATCTATCGAGGAGCGCTACCGTTATCTCAAGCGATTCCGGGAGGGTTTATCGCATTTCGCTAATCGGTCCACGACCTTCATTCCGGATTTGGAGGGTCTTAATCGCATCATCGCCTTCAGTCATGAGATTGACCACTTGCTAGTTAAGCTGGCGCCTATGCGCTATATCGATGACTTTAAGGCGATTCAGAATCAGGTCATGGTCGACCATTACCTCAAGCAGATTGACCGAGTAGATGACTGGGTCCAATCCATGCGTGCTAGCATCCATCAAGCCCAAGCAGTAGGCCGGCGAGATGTGACATCTGAGGGGGCTGATGGCCAAGCTCGGCCTCAACAAGCAAGCTATGGCCCTAGCGAACCTAAGACTAACTTCTCTAACTCAACACAAGAAAATCAAGCCGTTGCATAATATAAGGAGGAACTACCATGGAAACAGCAACACCAAGTACATTGAACAATCAAATGACTAGCCTAGAAGCCCAAGTCCAAGCTCAACACCAGTTGCTGGGGCAGATTAACAGCCATCTCCAAGTTTTAACGACTCTCTTAGAGCACCAACCCCTGTCACCTGAGGCCACTTATGCCCTAACGCGTTTGCGCCGTCATGAGATCCACCAACGCCTAGGGGACAAGGACCGCTTACTAACGGCTCGACGTCCGGAACTGGTGCGTCTGGTCTATCGGACGGCACGCCTGGCCTTCCTCAGTCATTTTAGCTTATCCAGCTATGGGCATCTACCACAAGAGCGATATGAAGCTGCTGTCAGCTTCTGGAAGGAATGGAAGGTCCCGGTCGACTTGCAGGCTAAGCTAGACCAAGCCTATAAGGACTTGGCTCAAGACCGGCCTCAACTCCATGCAGTTGCCTAACTAGGGATAAGGAGGGAACAGCTATGACTTCCGACCATTATCCCTTGGACCAGGAGCAACTCCTGGCCCGCTACCGACTTTTGTTACATCATGTCTTGCACCAATACCATCTCTTGGCTGAGGATCAAGACTATGACGATTACTACAATGAACTTTACCTACACCTTGTCCGCCTAGCCCGCGACTTCGATGGGGACGCGCTCAGCGAGTCTGACCGCTTCCGATTCGTGGGCTATGCTCAGCGGGGCCTGAGTTGGCATCTGGGTCAACTCCTAGCCAAACGATCACGTCAGGCTCAAGGCCTGATTGGCAATCAGAAGGTCCTGCATTTTGCCGAACAGGCTGGCGCCAGTCGCCCGCCTATGGACGACTTGGTCAACTCGCTGCTGCTGTCGCAAGTCTTGTCGCCAACCGATTATCATTTCCTCTGTGTGGCCCAGAACGAGCAACTCTCGCTTGGGGCCAAATGCCAAGAGCTGGGCATATGTAAGAATACCTACTATGCCCGCCTAAAGCGCCTACGCCAGACCCTGCAAGCAAGCGACTGGTCGGCTTAAGTGCCTACGCCAGACCTTGAAAGCTAGCGATTGGTCGGCTTGAGTGCCTGCGTCAGACACTGCAAGCCAGTGACTGGTCAGCTTGAGTGCCTTGCTCAGCTCTTTTTCTCCAGCTCCCGCAGAGGGGGCTTTTTATTTTGCAGAAAAATAAATTTTTAGGGCTGACTTGGGCATGAGGAGGGGGCTTAATTCTTTTTAAGTATGTAACGTTACAAGAAACTAGTTCAAGGAGTGATTCATTATGGCACGATCATATGTTAAGGGTATCCTCAAGTTCAAGTCCCTAGATGAGAACAAGAAGGCGGAGAATGTTTCCATGCCCAACCTAGTAGAGAACGCTAGCGCCGAGGACATCAAGTCCGTGCGCGACGCTATTGCTACCCTGGTTGAGCATCCCATCACCGAGACCCAGGTGACCGAGGTCTTCAGCGTCAACTAGTCGGCTTGTTGAGTAGAGCAGTGAATTAAGGAGGAACCCATCATGGCTAACAAAACCATTAAGACTTTTGAGATGAATTTCGCGACCGCAGACGGCAAGTCTAAGAAGATTAGCCTGCGCCACGCCAAGGCAGACATCACCAAGGACCAGGCCAAAGCCGCCATGGCCACCATCGTAGGCAAGGACATCTTCACCAAGGACGCCGTCGACCAGTTCGCCAAGGAGAAGACCGCCAACTACGTCACCCGCACCGTAGAGGAAGTCTACAAGGCTGAGGCTTAGGGTGAGTTGGGCGCCCCGCCATGTCGTGTTGGAAGAGCGCCATGTCGCATTGGGCCTCCAACGCGACGTGGCTAAGGCGGCACGCCCTATTTTAGCTCAGAAAATGGCGAAAAGCGCCCGCCACGTCGTGTTGGGCGTGAGCCACGTCGCTTTGGGCTTCCAACGCGACATGGCTAAGGCGGTACGCCCTCTTTTAACTCAGAAAATGGCGAAAAAGCGCCCGCCACGTCGTGTTGGGAGTGAGCCACGTCGCATTGGGGCTCCAATACGACATGGCTGCGGCAGGAAACTCCCTTTTAGCCTGAAAAATGGCGAAAGAGCACCCGCCACGTCGTGTTGGGCGTGAGCCACGTCGCATTGGGCTTCCAACGCGACATGGCTCAGCCAAAGACACCTAGTATCTTACGAGCCAGTCCATAGATAGGGGGAACGGTGGACTGGCTCGGTCGCTAGGTGGCGAAAACCGGGCATTTTACTGGATTTGCGACAAGCTAGTCCATGGATAGCTAGAACAATGGACTGGCGCCAGCCACTCAGCCACCCCATCATTATTCAGAAAGGAGCCTTCATCATGACATGGCTACAGCTTACGACGCTGGCGTCCGGCCTAGTCGCGGGCGCGACCCTCCTGGGCAAGTTGGTGCGCCTGATTGCGGCGATCCAGACGCTGATTCTTCGAATCGAGCGCATGCAGACGGACTTAGCTAGCACGCAGAGTAACCTGCAAGGCGCGCAAGCCAGTCTTGCGACAACTCAGGATAACTTACATGCCACGCAAAATGACCTAGCCACCACCCAAGCCAAGCTCCAGGTCACTCAGACCGACCTAGGTGCCACCCAGACTCAAGTCACAACAGTTGCACAGGACCTGTCCCGCGTCCGCCAACGTCTGGGACGTCTGGAAGACAAGCGGGTCCACAGTCTGGCTTGACGCAGCCAGGCACTTCTATCTCTAAGCAAAGAAAGCGAGGCAGTCATTATGCATCTTCCCACTAGTCGCAAGGCCTATACGACGATTCAATGGATGGCACTGATCCTGATTCCGGCGCTAGCGGTCCTAGTCCAAGGTCTAGCCGAACTCTATGCCTGGCCCGACCCCTGGCCTCGTCGCCTGGTTGGCACCCTCAATCTAGTCGGCGTCTTCCTAGGGGCGCTACTTCAAGGCTGGCATTATGGCCGACGCAAGACTAGGAGCAAGGCAAAGTCCGCTTAGGCTCTCCGCTCACGCCCTTAGCCACATAGCCCGCACTCCAAACCCATCTCATCCCATCCAAAGGAGGAACCCACTCATGAAGCCACAAATTCAACAACTCCTATCCAAGGCCCAAGCCTACCTAGGCGTCCAAGGCGGAAGTCCCACCCATCAGGGCCTCGTTGATGCCTATAACGCTGTCCAACCCCTGCCGGTCGGCTACGCAGTTACCTACAGCGACGACTGGTGCGATGTCTTCGTTACCGTCATGGGAGACCAGGCCGGCATCGCTCATCTGATTGGGCGCGAATGCGGCGTGCCTCGTCATCTGACCTGGTGCCAAGAGCAGGGCATCTGGCTAGGCCATGTCTGGCCTCAAGCTGGCGATCTGATTTTCTTCGATTTTGGGGGTGGGCCTGCATCTCACATCGGCATTGTGGAAAGTGTGGACGGCGACAGCGAAACCGTCAATACTATTGAGGGTAACTGGCTCAACCAGGTTGTCCGCCGTCATTATGCTAGTGACGACTGGCGCATCCTAGGTTATGCCCGGCCTCAATATGATGCGAGGGCTGGGAGTGTAGCCACTGGCAGTGAAGCTGGGGGAGCTAATCATCCGAATGGCTGTGTCGATGCAGCTAGCGACCTAGATGAAGTGGTCTGGTCAGTTATCCGAGGTGACTGGGGCAATGGACAGGAACGAATCGACCGGCTAACTGATGCGGGTTATGATGCGCAAGTTCTGCAGGAATTGGTGAATGAGAAATTGGCAAGTTAGAGGATAAGAGAAAAAGCGCCGGGAGGGCGCTTTTTTTGTTATAATATTGAGAATTTTAGGCATTTATGGTATAATAAAGAGTAGTAATTAAGGGAGTATCTGATACTAGAAAACCCTTGAAATCTATATATTGTATATCGTGTCTAGGGTGACACAAGATATAGAGTTCAGATACCTTAATCCCCGAGAGGGGACGGAAACTACCGCCGTTCAGTTCATCATCAATCGGCGTTAAGTCGTTCAGATACCTTAATCCCCGAGAGGGGACGGAAATATGTATAATCTTTGGTTTTCTTATTGAATTGGTCTGTTCAGATACCTCATTCCCCGCGAGGGGACGGAAACTTCTAAAGCGTACTGCGATTGTGGTTTTTTTAACATTTAGATACCTCATTCCCCGCAAGGGGTCAAAAAGGCACAACCATAACTTAGTACTAACCCTAGGTTGGCCTTATATAAACAAAACAACGCTAGCGTCAACTAGCGTTGTTTTTATAGTATTTTATTCGTATAATATGACTGTATCCTACCATCAAAAGGAGCCCTCACCGTGTCCAATTATTTTCAATCGCAACTTACTAAATCTCTCCAGCATGGCTTCATTCATCGCCATGACTATCCGGATGGCAACTATGCCCCGCAGATTCTCATTAATAAGCCGGCCAAGGGGGCCCATGTTCTCACCGCTATTCAAGATGAGCTTCTTAAGTGTGATCGTTTCTACTTCTCTGTGGCCTTTATCTCCAAGGCTGGGATTGCCATGCTTAAGACTCAACTCTCGGATCTGGCTGATCGCGGGGTAGAAGGCTACATCCTGATTTCGCCCTATCTAGGTTTCAATGATCCGGATGCTATGCGGGAGCTGCTCAAGCTATCCAATGTTCAGGTGCGGCTGACCCGTGAGGAGCTCAATATGCATGCCAAGTGCTATCTCTTCCAACAGGGGGAGCGGCATGTAGTCATTCTGGGATCTTCTAACTTAACTTATACGGCACTTAAGAAAAACTATGAATGGAACATTAAGTTGACCTCGGCTGAGAGTGGGGACTTCATTCAGAAGATGTACCAGGAATACGACCAGCTTTGGCAGGAGTCCCTGCCTTTGGACGAGCTCATCATTAATCAATATGACCTGGCCCGTCAGAAGGAGCTGACAGTGCTTGGCGAGACGCCAGGGCGGGATCACCTACCTGAACGGGATTGGCAACGGCCACTTTTCCAACAAACGTCGCATGCCCAGGAGTCCATTGCGCCTCTGACCAAGGAGCCGCTAGCGCCTTATGAGACGCAAGTCATTCGACCTAATAAGATGCAGGTCAAAGCCCTAGCCTCACTGCAGCAAGTTCGTGATCAGGGCGCCCGTCGTGCCCTAGTGGTCAGTGCCACCGGGACTGGTAAGACCTATCTGTCAGCCTTCGATGTGGAGCAATATAAGCCCCGTCGCATGCTATTCGTGGTTCACCGCGAGCAGATTCTGCGCAAGGCTCAGTCGGATTTCCAACGGGTTATTGGCTTCCAGATGGACAAGTCCTGCATCTACCGGCCTGGTATGGACCTGGCAGATAAGCAATATGTCTTCGTCACCATTCAGACCCTATCGCGGGATGCTAACTTGGCGGAATTGGCGCCTGATTTATTCGACTATATGCTGATTGACGAGGTCCATAAGGCAGGGGCGGCCACCTATCAGAAGGTGATCGACCACTTCAAGCCGGACTTTCTCCTAGGTATGACGGCGACGCCAGAGCGGACGGATGGCTTCAATATCTATGAGCTTTTCGACTATAATGTGGCCTATGAGATTCGTCTCCAGGAAGCCCTGGACGAAGATATGCTCTGTCCCTTTATGTATTATGGGGTTAAAGATATCGAACTAGACGGCCAGCTGTTAGATGAGACCAGCGACTTCTCCCAATTGGTGGCGGATAATCGGGTCAACCACCTGATTGAGAAGGTCAGCTATTATGGCGTCAGCGGGCAGACCGTCAAGGGTCTTATCTTCTGTTCGCGTAAGGATGAAGCCTATGAGCTATCGCATAAGCTCAATGAACGTGGTTACCGGACTCAAGCCCTGACAGGGGAAGATTCCCAGGAAGTCCGCCAAGATGTGGTGGCAAGATTAGAAGCGGGAGACTTGGATTATATTTTGACTGTCGATATCTTCAATGAGGGGATCGACATTCCAAGTGTCAACCAGGTCATTATGTTGCGTAATACTGAGTCCAGCATTATCTTCATCCAGCAACTAGGTCGCGGTCTGCGTAAGCATGACAGCAAGGAATTTGTGACCATTATTGACTTCATCGGCAATTATAAAAACAACTACCTAATCCCAATCGCCCTCTATGGCGACCGTTCCATGAACAAGGATGAGTATCGCCGTAAGCTGGTCAACCGCCAGCAGTTGAGCGGTATGACCACCATTAACTTCGAGGCGGTGGCTCGTGAGCAGATCTTCTCCTCAATTAAGCAGACCAAGTTATCTAGCATGAAGAACCTCAAGGAGGCCTACGTTGAGATGCGTAACCGCAAGGGCCGGGTGCCTCGTCTCATGGACTTCCTCTTGGAAGACAGCCTGGATCCCATTATTTTCTTCGAAGGAAGCTTCAAGCATTATGGGCAAGTCCTTGATAAGTTTGAAGAGGATGTTGATTTTCCAAGTTCAAAAGAACTGGACCAATTCCTGCAATTTATCTGCGAAGAGCTCTTGCCTGGCAAGCGGCCGCATGAAATCTGGCTTATGAAGCGTTTAGTGGAAGGGCAAGGCGACCTGGATAAGGAATCCTTCTATGACTTTCTAGCGCAAATGAACCTGGATGTGTCGCCAGCTATCCGGCGGTCTATTGAAGGCTTCTTAGATCTGTCCTTCTTCGCTCAGACAGCCGCAGGGAGGTATGGCGAACCCATTATTTTGCCAGGACTGCCGGTGTTCCGCTTGAATGCGACCATACAGACTTTCTTACGCCATGCCTCAATTAAGGAACTGACGCTGGATATGCTGGAGACGGCCTTGAAGCGGTCAGAGCGCTATGCTGACGACAGCCAAGACTCGCCTTTCAAGTTGGGTGAGCGCTATAGCCGGAAGGATGTCTGCCATCTCCTTAATTGGAAGATTAATGTGGTGCCGCAGAATATCGGCGGTTACTTCATCGATGCCGAGACTAACACCATGCCGATTTATGTGACTTATCATAAGAGTGATGAGATTAGTGATACGACCAAGTATGAAGATGCCTTCATCAATGAGAAGATGCTGCATTATTTCTCCAAGAGCAAGCGACGCCTGGAATCCAATGACGTTCAACAAATGATGAATGCGGATGAGACGGGCCTGGCCATGCACCTCTTCATTAAGAAGGACAATAGCGAAGGGACCGACTTCTATTATTTGGGGCGGGTCCACTATCAGAAGGGTTCAGCCCTCCAAGAGATTATGAAGACAGGCGATAAGCCCGTCTCGGTAGTGTCTATGAACTTGGAACTGGAGCACGAAGTCCCTTATTCGCTCTACCATTATCTCAATAATAACTAGTCAGCTAGTTTGATAAGAGCCCAGCGCAATTCAATTGCACTGGGCTTCTCTATTTAATGGGGAGGCAGCATCTATTTCTGAGCCCGTCCATAGATAGCCAGAACAATGGACGGGCTCAGGCAGAAAAAGCATCCAACCCTAGCCAACCGCCACCCTCCATTAAAACTCCTAAAATAATCCGTTTACCTTCTATACTAAGATTTGCTATAATTAGGTTAATGATTTTCCATTACAGGGCTAGGGATAGAGGGGCCATCCCAGCCGCTTAAATAAAGGAGTGTTCCGATGACAAGACAACTTTCTGACAAAGATAGAAAGAATCGCGAGGATTTCTGGCAAGCCAAAAGAGGCTTTAAATTCACTCACCATGTCACGCTTATCTTTCGTCTGACTATGCTGATTATCTATGCTTTTTTCTGGTGGATACCTGATTTACTTTTGGAGTATAGACCGGTATATGGAATATGGCTTTGGGTGGGGCTACCGGCTTTAATTGGCTTAGGTATCTCTCTCTTCGGACGCTTTCGCTACCAGTCTAGTGCCTATGTTGTTCTCATGGTCTGGGATTTAGTCAATATTGCCTTGATTATTGCTATGATATTTAATACGAATGGTCGACATGGTTATGGTGAAGGTGGATTAGGTTTGGCTCTTCTTATCTATGTCGCACTCTTGACAGCTGGATTAGTTATAGGCGCTTGTTTATCTATTTTATCTATGCTACTGCTAGTCATGTCCCTTAAAAAAGTTCGTCGCACTGCATTGGAAGTCTGGGAGTCGGAATGGTCCGCAATAGAAGATAGCCCAAGTGATTCTCTCTATCTTCTGATTCAAGGATTGGAAGTGTCGCCTAATCTAGAAGACAAGCCACGCAATCAGCGCTTAGTCTATAAATCCTTCTATATGCTGACAAAATATCTGCTTCTCCTTGGTCTGATAGTCTTAAGTGCCCTACAAGCTCTCGCGGAAATCAAAGAATTTAAAGCGATGCCCTTGGTGCTTTTCGCACTAGTCTTCACTGCACAGTTAGTTTTGTTATCAGAGCACTTTGGACGTAAGTCAGCCGCGATATTGGTGGGCGTTGTCGTATCGGATGCCCTCTATGACTTACACCTTTTTGTTCATTTTGTGTTTAGTTGGATGAACTTTGTTTATGTAAAGTCACAGAATACCGAGAGACTAATGTTTTATTTCAAATTCCTTTTTCCAGCCATCTTACTGGGCCTAGGTCTGCTGTCGCTTACTTTCTCTTGGCTGTGGTGGCGCTCCTATCGCAAGTCCCAGCAGGATATTGCCGCGACTGAGGAAGACAAGGCGATAGAAAGTTAGACGGCAAACAGGAAGGTGCTCAGATGATGCGTTCATAGGGGCGCCTAGAGTTATAGAGGTGACAGGGACTGTCGCAGGAAGCCCCGGACCCTTCCTCATTTCAATCAAAGGAGTAATATCATGACCAATCAATTTTCTTCCATTCAAGAGCAAGGGTGCATATGATTTATCTAAAAATGGATTTATAAGTCCGAGCATTAGGAGCGTGATAAATATGAAAAACCGAGAGAAGATCATTAGCTTATGGTTTGATATGTGGCTCAAACAACAAGATTTAGGAATAGACGATATATTTGCGGAAGATGTTGTTTATACTGAAAGTTGGTGTCCTAAATATGAAAATCGAGCAACTGTAAAGCATTGGTTTAATGAGTGGAATACAAGAGGAAAAGTGCTTGCGTGGGATATAAAGCAGTTTTTCCATAGTGAACATCAAACAGTTGTTGAATGGTACTTCAAAAGTAAGATGAATGATGGAAGAATAGAAGGATTTGATGGTATATCGTTGGTTGAGTGGACAAAGGAGAATAAAATCAAGAAACTAAAAGAATTTGGCTGCAACATCAATCATTATAATCCATATGAAAATAGTGAGAAACCTCAATTTAGAGATGATTGAGCTTCTTGGTTTTAGAACTAATTTCAAAATATTGGTAAGAGCGATTAGAAAATAAAAAATCTAATCGCTTTTTTTATTTCAACGAGGAAAGGAGAATTTATGGAAGAACTGAAAAACACAGATAAAAAAGGCATTAGCACAAAGAGAAAGATTGGAAAGACCACCTATGAGGTTGTTGTCCATTTCGATGAAAATGCAACTGAAACAATGCAAGATAAACTTACAAGAATAATGCTGAGGGAGCTTAGGAGAAAATCGAATGAAAAAAAAGATGATTTTGATTAAAAAGTCCTTGACAAGTGGCAATAGGTGTAACTAGCTCAAGCGACTTCATCGTAGACGGTGACGGCATCGCGGCGGATGCCAGAGCAACTTCTCGCTTAATAAAGCACCTCTCCATTTACCTCTTGTGCTAAGATTTGCTATAATCAGATTAGTAATTACTTAAGCGGTGTTAGCGGTAAGGATTTTAGAGTACACCCTAGCCACCTTAACAAAGGAGTAATATCATGACCGACCAATTTTCTTCCATTCAAGAGCAAGGGCGCAAGCAACGTGCGCGCTATAAGTCCTTCTACCTACTCACAAGAATCCTACTGCTTGCTGGACTCGTTTTGCTGAGATTCCTACAGATGCAGGCTTCGCTTAAGCCTACCAGCCTCAATTCAATCCTAGTCTTCGTAGTCTATTTCGCCATTCAAGTCGTCCTATTATCAGAGCGCTTTGCCCACAAGTCGCAAGGGCTGATCATTGCCGTGCTCATTCTGGAAGTCCTCTATGTCATTCATCTATTGGCGCATGTGATTTTTGACTGGCTAAATTCCGCCCTAGTCAGAAGCGCCAACTTCCAGGCTGACCTACTAGTGCCACAAGTCGTCCTACCGACCTTATTTTGCTTGATAGGCTTATTCTCCCTAGTCCTAGTCTGGCGTTGGTGGCGCTCCTTCCGCAAGTCCCAAGCCTAGCTCCTCAGATTTATCCAGGAAACCGGGTAAAGGCCCCGATTACGTGCGAGCCAGTGGTCCACTTTCTAGAGTGGACCACTGGCTCCTTAGATTTGGCTGGAAACCGGGTAAAAGGCCCGATTTCGTATGAGCTAGTGGCCCACTCTCCAGAGTGGATCACTGGCTCCATTGATTTAGCCGGAAACCGGGGGAAAGCGCCGATTTCGTATGAGCTAGTGGCCCACTTTCTCGAGTGGACCACTAGCTCCTCTGATTTTGCCGGAAACGGGGGAAAAGGCCCGATTACGTGCCAGCTAGTGGTCCACTTTTCGGAGTGGACCACTGGCTCCTTAGATTTAGCCGGAAACGCGGGGAAAAGCCCCGATTTCGTGCCAGCTAGTGGCCCACTTTCCGGAGTGGACCACTAGCTCCTTTGATTTTGCCGGAAAAAGGGGGAGGCTCGGCGGTTTTAGGCAGAAATCAGGAATTTTCTCCAAAACAAAAAGAAAGCGCTTGACAAACCTTAAGCCGAGTGCTACACTCAAGTAAAGGTTAAACGTTTAACCTAACCAGAAGAAAGGACTGTTCCCTATGAAAAAACCGTTGATGAAGTCACTACTAGTGGCCTTTTCTGCTTTGTTAGCTACCAGTGTAGTGCCCCTCAGCTCTGCTCAGGCTAACGACACGCTCGGCCAGAAAGTCCAATATGACACCAAGGCGCCTGTCAATGATGGCAAGGATATCAGCATTCAGTATTGGACCTGGAATGACGGCGACCCAGCTATCAAGTTAGCGGAGTCCTACCAAAAGTTACACCCTAACGTCAAAATTGAAGTGGTCAACCATCCTTGGGATGATTACTGGACCAAGTTGCCATTGGCCTTACAAGGTTCGGATGGTCCAGCCATTTTCAATATTCATAACTCCCAAGACAAGCTGCTATCAAGCTACCTAGAAGCTTATGATATTCCAACCGAAGATCTCAAGGCAGATTTCACCGGGGTAGAGCCCCATGTCGTGGACGGTAAAGTCAACTATATCGATATCGTCATGAATACGGGTAACATCTACTATAACAAGAAGATGTGGCAAGCAGCCGGTTTAACGGACAAGGACATTCCTAAGACCTGGGATGAGTTCCGCCAAGTGGCTAAGAAATTAACCATCAAGGAAGGCGACAACCTAGTTCAAGCCGGTTTCAACTGGAATGGCTCCTATGCCGGCCTCTATCAAGGCCTCAACTACCAAAAGGGGACCTTGCTCTTCCAAGAAGATGGTACTACGCCTAACTACAATAACGAGACAACCAAAGAAAACCTCAAGTTCCTCGTAGACCTCTATGAAGTGGATGGCGTGGGTTCTAAGGACTTCGGGACCGACGATACCCAAAGTTTCGGTAACCAACAATCTGCTATGGTTTACAAATGGGGTTGGTTCGCTAACGAGCTCAAGACCAAGTATCCAGATGTGGAATATGGCGTCTTCGCGACTCCAACCTTCAGCAAGGATCAGCCTTTTGCTTATGACCGCTACAACGGCGAAAGCACCCCAGGTATTAACAAGAACCAATCAGAAGAACAAAGAAAAGTGGCCCAAGACTTCCTCAAGTATCTCTTGGCTAACGACCAATACTCACTAGAAGCAGCCAAAGCCTATGCTTCTTATCCAACTAAGAATAGTGTCCAAGAAGATCAATCACTCAAGTCAGACCCTGTCTTATCTGTCATTGCGCCACGTATCAAGAAGTTGATTTGGCCTGGCCCATTCCCTGCTACCATGGAAACCAGTGCCAAGAAGGCAGCCGAAGAAGTGCTCTATAATGGCGTGGATCTGGATTCAGCCTTAGAAAATGCGCAACGTCAAATGGAACGCGACATGCGCAATGAGTCCTTCAAGTCGCTGGAATCAGCCTATCAATAAGAATAGCAGATCTGCCCCAGGCCGCTAGGCATGAGGCAGTATCTCAATCTGAGAGTGAGGGGGTAGTCAGCTACTCACTCACTCTCGTTGTTAAAAGGAGTTAAAATGATGAATATCCTGAAAAAACAACTCAACTTTCGTAATGTGTCGGTCCTCTTCCTGATCGTTTATTTTGCCGTCTTCCTCTTCTATCCCATCTATAAGGCCTTTGCCGGGAGTCTGCATGACTGGAATCCGCTGACCCAGAAGTACAACTATATTGGTTGGGAGAACTATCGCTTCGTATTAGGGGATAAGCTCTTTTGGAAGTCGCTGACTAATACCTTGTTCTTCACCGCTATCTCGACCGTCTTGCGGTTGGTAGTGGGTTTGGCCTTGGCCCTCATGCTCTTCTCGCGCATGACCAAGATGCGGACTTTCTTCCAAGGCCTCTTCTATATGCCGACTGTCACCCCCATGGTGGCCGTCTCCTTCGTCTGGATGTGGATGTTTAATCCCCAGTTTGGGCTCATTAATCGCTTCTTCCATCTGGACATCAACTGGCTCAAGAACTCTAACTGGGCCATGATTGCCATTATCATCATGACCGTCTGGAAAGATTTTGGTTATGCGACGGTCCTCTTCCTAGCGGGGCTCATGGGCCTGCCGGAAGAGGTCTATGAAGCTAGTCGCATTGATGGGGCCAATGGCTGGCAGACCTTCAAGAATATTACCTTGCCCCTGCTCAAGCCAGTGACTCTCTTCGTCACCATTACCTCCCTCATTTCCTACTTCCAAACCTATATTCAAATTCTGATTATGACGGAAGGGGGACCGGGGACTTCGACTTTCGTTATCTCCTACTTAATCTTTGATGAGGCCTTCGTCAACTATAACTTTGGGACGGCTTCGGCCATTGCGGTCATTCTCTTCGTCGTCATTGCCATTCTAACGCTCTTAATGTTCCGCTATATGGATATGGGAGGTGACCAACAATGAAATCCAAAGGCATCTTAACCCTGATTTTGAATCTGATTTTGGCGGCGCTGGCCATTATCACCATTATTCCCTTTATCTGGATGCTGGTGTCTTCCTTTGCGCCTAATAGTGAGATTGTCAAGTTAGGTGGGGGTCTCTTCCCGGGCATGTCTACCTTCAACAACTACACCAATATCCAGGAAAAATTCAATTTCATGGGCATGTTCTGGAATAGCTTGATGATTTCGGTGACCATTACGGCCATTATTATCTATACCTCCGCGCTCTTTGGCTTCATCTTCGCCAAGTTCACCTTCAAAGGCAAATCCTTGCTGTTCGCGGTGGTCATGAGTACTATGATGTTGCCATGGGCCGTGACCATTATTCCTAAATATGAGATGATGGTTAAGTTCGGTTGGCTGGATTCCTATAAGTCTCTGATTATCCCAAGTATGGTCAGCGGCTTCGGGATTTTCATGTTCAAACAAAGTATCTCAGGCATCTCCAATGAGTTGATTGAAGCAGCAAGAGTCGATGGGGGTTCGGATTTCTACATCTTCCATCGCCTGATCTTGCCGATGTCACGTAACACCATTTCCAGTTTAGCCATTTTCCAATTCTTATGGAGTTGGGAAGACTTCCTCTGGCCTTACCTGATGATTAACACCAAGTCCAAGCAACTCTTGGCTGTTGGGTTACGTCAATTCAATGGCCAGTATGGCACCGACTACGGCGGCCTCTTCGCTGCCACGACCATTTCAATCATTCCGATTGTCATTGTCTATATTATTTTCCAAAAACGATTTATTGCCGGGATTGCGACAGGTTCCAGCAAGTAATCGTCAGATTTGAGGCGACCCCAATGAAAAAAGCAACCCTAAAAGACATTGCCCAAGCGGCTAATGTCAGTATCGCGACTGTATCCAATGTCTTGAATGACCGCCACCACAAGGTCTCCCAGGAGACGGTAGCCCAGATTCAAGCCTTGGCCCAGGAACTGCAATACATGCCCAACCTCAATGCCAAAGCCCTAGTGACTAAGGCTTCGCGCTTGGTCAGTGTCTTGTTCTATAGTGGCGGACGGGATTTTAATTATTCTGACCCCTTTGTGGCTTCCCTCCTAGAGGGGATTGAGCGCATTGCCAGGCAAGAGAACTACTACATCCTGCTTCATAATATTGAGAGCCTAGAAGCCGTCCACCAAGTCAGACGCCAGTGGGCCTTTGCGGGCCATATCGTGGTAGGCTGTGATGCTCATATGGCAGCGGCCATGATAGAAAGTGTCAGCGAGCCCTTGGTCTTCATTGACACCTATTTGACGGCGCAAGGCCAGGCCCTAGTCGAGGCTGCTGACCATGTGCAGCTACTCAACTCCAAGGACTATGACCTAGCCTATGCCGGAGTAGAATTGCTAGCCCGCAGCCAGGGCTTGGACCTAGCCTTCTTAAGCTATCAATTTGACCCCGACCAAGTGGGGGTTATTCAGGCCCGTTATGCGGGAGCCAATGCAGCCTATCAGGCGGCTGGCGGGCAGGGGGATTTGCCCCTCTACCTTAACACTAAATTGGATGACTTGATCAAGGACCTGTCCAACTACCGGGGCCTGATGGTGACTGCCGATGTCTTGGCTATGGAATTAGTCAAGGTCAGCCAAAGCCAGCTAGGCCAGTGGGACCCAGATCGGCGCCTCATGAGTTTTGATAACATTCCTTATCTTCAGTATTTGGCGACCGAGGTCAATACGATTGACCTCAATCAGGTTCACAAGGGGGAAGAGGCCATGGCTAGCTTGAGTCGCGTCTTACATTCAGGTCAGACCGCTCACGACCAGCGCCAGCAATACATCCCCGCCAACCTCATTAACAAGAATTTATCCTTAGAAGGGAGTACTAGCCATGATTAAAGCTGTCTATGGAGACTATCAGCCCTTGGCGGCGCCGGGGGCCATCATTCAGGGGCCAAATTATCGCTTCACTATTCTGACTTCCCGTTTGATTCGGGCCGAGTATAGTCCGACGGGGACCTTCTATGATGGTCAGACCCAGACGGTCTTGAACCGGGACTTTCCTGTGCCTCACTATGAGATCCGGGAGCGGGAGGACCTACTGGAAATCATCACCGACCATGTGCTCATCCAATATGACAAGCAGGCCTTCTCTAGAGAGGGCTTGGTCTTCAAGCTGCGGGGTTACTTCAGTATCTACCACAGTGATTGGCATTATGGCGACCCCATCCAAGACTTGGGTGGGACGGCTCAAACCTTGGACCATGCCAATGGGGCGGTGCCACTAGAGCGGGGGCTTATGTCCCGCTTTGGCTTCAGCGTCCTGGATGACAGCCAGAGTCTGCAGCTGACCCAGGATGGTTGGTACCAGGTCAAGCAAGGCGACAGCCTAGACTTCTATTACTTTGGTTATGGCCATGACTACCGGGCTTGCTTGGCCGACTTCTATCGTTTGACCGGGCCCCAGCCCCTCCTACCTAAGTATGCCTTGGGCAACTGGTGGAGTCGCTTCTATCGTTATAGCGAGGCGACCTATCGCCAGCTGATTGAACGTTTTGAAGCCGAGGGTCTGCCCTTCACCGTGGCGGTCATCGATATGGATTGGCATGTGGTCTCCGTTCCGCCTCAATATGGCAGCGGCTGGACCGGCTACACCTGGAATGAGGAGCTCTTCCCGGACCCTGCGGGTTTTATGGCCTGGCTCCACCAGCATGGGCTACGCATTACCCTTAACGTCCATCCGGCCGATGGGGTGCGGCCTTTTGAGTCCATGTACCAGCAAATGGCTCAAGAGCTGGGCCTGGACTGGGAGGGTGGCGAATACGTGGTCTTCGACCCGACCTCACCTCGCTTCCTAGAAGCTTATTTCAAACACCTGCACCATCCAAAAGAAGAGCAGGGGGTAGACTTCTGGTGGATTGACTGGCAACAAGGCCAGACCGTCAAGGGCGTGGACCCACTCTGGGTGCTCAACCACTATCACTACCACGATATTCAAGCCCGTGGCCCTCAAGGCATTACCTTCTCGCGTTATGCCGGACCTGGTAGTCACCGCTATCCAGTGGGCTTCTCGGGCGACAGCCACATGACCTGGGAATCGCTGGACTTCCAGCCTTATTTCACGGCGACGGCCAGCAATATCGGCTATGGTTGGTGGAGTCATGATATCGGCGGCCACATCTTCGGCTACCGCGACAATGAGCTGGCCTTGCGCTGGTACCAGCTGGGTGTCTTTTCTCCTATTATGCGTCTGCATAGTTCGTCTTCAGAATTCCTAGGCAAAGAACCCTGGCGCTATCCGGAGCCTTATGCTAGCAGTATGAAGGACTACTTGCGCCTGCGCCACCGGCTCCTGCCTTATCTCTATACCATGAACTACCGGGCGGCCTATCAGGCTCAGCCTCTGATTGAGCCCCTCTACTATCAGCACCCTGAAGAGGAGGCGACCTATGAGATTGCTAATCAGTATTATTTTGGTAGCCAAATCATGGTCATGCCCCTGACCCAGCCGCGTCATCAGCGTTCGCTCTGTTCTCGCTTCGATGGCTGGCTGTCGGAGGGGACTTGGTATGATATTCAGACTGGCTTGCGCTATAGTGGCGGCCGACGCTTATCGATTTATCGGCCGCTGGAACGCATGGGGCTCTTCGCCAAGGCGGGCGCCATCCTGCCTCTGTCTGGGGAGGATGGGACTGACAACTCGCTGGCTAATCCAAGCGTCTTGGCCATCAAGGTCTTCACTGGCGCCGATGGTCACTTTGACTTGGTGGAAGAGGCTGAAACTGTAGCTGATGGCACGGCCTTCCTTACGACCGGGCTGACCTTTCTTGAAGGCAAAGCATTCAAGTTGGCGCCTCAAGGAACTGGGCTTCGGACCTATGAGCTAACCTTTGTGGGAGCTTGTTTGACGGACCTAGAGCTAGCCGGTCAGGGTCGCCTAGTTGATGTTAGCCACAATGACCAGGGCGACAGCCTGGTGCACCTTGAAGCTGATGGGCCTGTGACCCTCTCCTTCAAGCATACGCCGCGAGACTCGCAGAAAGTGCGTTTAGATGTCATTTTCTCTTATATCGAGCAAGCCCAGATGGAAAACCAGGCCAAGGACCAAATCTGGGCCCTGGTTAAGAAGGACCTGCCGCTAGCCTATAAGATGCTAGAACTCCAAGGCCTAGGCTTAGAGCGGGAGGTTATTGAGCCCGTTATCGAGTTGCTGGTGACGGAGCCTTAGCCCTCGCCCCGAGCCAGTGGTCCACTCCGTCGAGTGGACCACTAGCTCAGGCTTTTAGGCCAGAAAAGGGCGGTTTGCGCCGAAATTAGACGAGCCAGTGGTCCACTTTGCCGAGTGGACCACTAGCTCGGACTTTTAGTCCGGAAAAAGGGCGGTTTGCGCCGGAATTAGATGAGCTAGTGGTCCACTTTGTCGAGTGGACCACTAGCTCAAGGCTTTAGTCCGGAAAAAGGGTGGTTTAGGCTGAAATTGGACGAGCCTGCCAGCCTCTCCTTCAAGCAGGCGCCACGTGACTCGCAACAAGTGCGTTTAGATGTCATTTTCTCTTATATCGAGCAAGCCCAAATGGAGAACCAGGCCAAGGACCAAATCTGGGCCTTGGTTAAGAAGGACATGCCGATTGCCTATAAGATGTTGGAACTCCAAGGTCTAGGCCTAGAGCCGGAGCTTGTGGAGCCTGTGATTGAGTTGCTGGTGACGGAGTGAGTGATAGCCCCAAGGGCCCTAGTAAGCTAGCAGAAGGCTTAAGATGCCGACCAGAATTTCAAACCAGATAGGGAGGACAGCTGATGGCGATTCAAGGGGTCATTTTTGATTTAGATGGCGTTATTACAGACACAGCGTATTTGCATTTTTTGGCCTGGAAGGCATTAGGGGATTCCCTAGGTGTGGAAATCACTCTGGAGCTCAATGAAGGCTTAAAGGGTCTGGGACGTCAGGAGACTTTGACGCTGATTCTAAAAGAGGCGGGACTATATGATCAGTATACAGAGACCGAACGCCAAGCCTTGGCGGATAGAAAAAACAGGACCTATGTGGCATCACTCGAAAGCCTGGGCCCTCAGGATCTACTGCCAGGCATAGGCGACTGTCTCAGGGACTTAAAAAAGCAGGGCATCAAAATTGGCCTAGCTTCTTCCAGTCAAAATGCTGGGCTGATTATCAAAAAATTAGGCCTTGAGTCTTATTTTGAGGCCATGGTAGATCCAAGAAGTTTGAGCAAGGGTAAGCCTGACCCAGAAATTTACCTTAAGGCGGCCGCTGCCCTGGGCCTGAGCCCAGCTAAGTGTGCAGGGGTAGAGGATGCCAGAGCAGGACTAGAAGCCATTCGGGCGGCCGGTATGACCGCGATTGCCCTTGGCCCATCGCTAGAGCAGGTCCCAGCCAATTATCATTTATCGTCTACCAGGGACCTAGCTAAGGTCAATTGGGATGACATTGTAAGTAAGGAGTGACAAGCATGGTTGAAAGCAATTGGTGGCAAAATCGTGTCGCCTATCAGATTTACCCTAAGAGTTTCAAGGACAGTAATGGCGATGGGGTGGGCGATATCCGCGGTATTATTGAGAAACTGGACTATCTCCATTCGCTAGGAATCGGGATTATCTGGATTTCGCCTATTTATCAGTCGCCTTTTGTTGATCAAGGCTATGATATATCCGACTACTATGCCATTGACCCGATTTTTGGGACTATGGAGGATTTTGATGAATTGATTGCACAAGCAGATAAACGAGACATTAAAATTGTCATGGACCTGGTGGTAAACCACTGTTCGGACCAGCACCCTTGGTTCCAGGCGGCGCTTAATGACCTATCCAGCCACTATGCGGATTATTTCTACTTTGTGGAAAGTCCAGATGGCCCACCCAATAACTGGCGCAGCTACTTTGGCGGCAGTGTGTGGGAAAAGCTGCCAGGCACCAACACCTACTACCTGCATAGTTTCCACAAGACCCAGCCCGACTTAAATTGGCAGAATCCGCGCTTGCGTCAGGAAATCTATCAGATGGTCAATTGGTGGCTAGAAAAGGGCATTGCCGGCTTCCGCATTGATGCCATTATTAATATCAAGAAGAATCTGACTTGGCAATCTTATCCAGCCGACCGGCCAGACGGCCTAGTGGCGGTGCAACGTTCACTGCAAGATGCCCAGCCTATTGAGCCCTTCCTTAATGAACTTAAGGCAGAGTGTTTTGAGCCCCACCAGGCCTTTACGGTAGGGGAGGTCTTTGATGCATCGGAATCAGAGCTTCATGAGTTTATGGGCAATCAGGGCTACTTTTCTTCTATCTTTGACTTTAGTCAGACAGAATTAGGCAAGAGCCCTCTAGGTTGGTATGATCATCAGCCGGTAACAGCTGAAATGATTAAGGAGGCCATTTTCCAGACCCAAGCCAAAACGCAAGAGGCAGGCTACTGGTCGACCATTATTGAGAATCATGACGAACCTCGCGGGGTGAATTTCTATCTGCAAGGCCAGGAAATCAATGATAGCAGCAAAAAGCTATTGGCGACCATGCTCATGATGCGCCGGGGTCTGCCCTTTATCTATCAAGGCCAAGAAATCGGGACAGAAAACCGTCAATTTGAGAGCCTAGCGCAAGTCAACGACATTGCTTCCATTAATGCATATCATAATGTCCTTGCTAACGGGCTGACGGACCAAGAGGCGCTTGAGATTCTAAATCGCTACTCTCGGGATAATGCGCGGATTCCGCTGAGATGGAACAAGCATAAGTGGGGCGGTTTTACGACGGGCCAGCCTTGGTTGCAGGGCGCCGTGAAAGGTAACTTGACAGATGTGGCCAGCCAACTAGAGGATAAGCAGTCCCTCTGGTATTGGTATCAGACCTTAATTCGACTCAGAACTAGCTCCATATACGGAGAGGTCATTGTGTCGGGAAGTTTCTTGCCGCTTTTCCGGGATGTCAAGAACCTCATGGCTTTCGAGCGCTCTAATCAGACGCATTGTCTCTGGGTTGTCTTGAATTATCAAAAGCAAGAGCAGGTCCTTGATCTAGGGCGAAAATGGCAAAGTGTCCTTCTTAATAATCTAGAGGAGCTAGACTCAACAGAAAATCAGGTCCTTAAGCTAGCGCCCTATCAAGCTCTGGTGCTAGTCATGGACTAGGTAAATGGGTGAGCTGCCTCAAGCCCTTTGGCGCGAAAAAAGGTTTCTGCCCCGATTGTGGCCGAGCTAGTGGTCCACTCCGTCGAGTGGACCACTAGCTCGAGGCTTTAGGCCGGAAAAAGGGCGGATTTCGCCGAAAATGGATGAGCCAGTGGTCCACTTTGTCGAGTGGACCACTAGCTTGGGTGTATAGGCCAGAAAAAGGCAGTTTGCGCCGAAAATGGATGAGCCAGTGGTCCACTTTGTCGAGTGGACCACTAGTTTGGCTTATAGGCCAGAAAAGTGTGGTTTGCGCCGAAAATGAATGAGCCAGTGGACCACTTTGTCGAGTGGACCACTAGCTCGAGACTTTAGGCCAGAAAAAAGGTGGTTAGGCCGCAATTGTGAGCGAGCCACCAACCTCAACCCAACCAGCAGACAAAAAGTGCAGTTCAGGTCCTGAACTGCACTTTTCTCATTTATCTGACTTATTCTCCTTGGGCGGCAGCGGCTAGGGTGGCTAGGGCTTCGCGTGGGAAGTAGGCTTGGTAGAGGCCTTGGAGGGCAATGTCTTCGTCCTCGGCCTTGATCATGAAGAGCATGCTGATTTCGGATGCGCCTTGGCTGATCATGCGGATGTTAATGTGGTTTTCAGCGAAAGTCCGGCTGGCTGCGGCCGCAACCCCGACGTTTTCCCGCATGGCTTCCCCGACGATGGCGAAGATGCAGAGGTCGTCTTCCACTTGGATGGAGTCAGGATTGAGCTTGTCCTGAATGGTCTCTAGGATGCCGGCCAAATGCTCTGGCGATTGGATATTAGCCGAGCGAATAACCAGGGAGATGCTGTCGATGCCTGAAGGCACGTGTTCAACCGGCACGCCGGCTTCCTCGAAGAAGCGGATGGCGCGGCGCATGAAGCCCATTTCCCGGTTGAGCAGGTACTTGCTGATGGAGATGGCGGTGAAGCCGGTCGCCGAGCTGACCCCGGTGACTGGATAGCGAGGATCTAGCTCCTTCTTGGAGACGATCTTGGTGCCGGCGATCTCAGGCTGATTGGTGTTGCGAATCATGACCGGAATGTCATTGCGGTAGACAGGTTCCAGGGCTTCTTCATGGAAAATCCCGAAGCCGGCATAGGATAGCTCCCGCATTTCGCTATAGGTAATTTCCTTAATGGGATGCGGCCGCGCGATTTTGCCCGGGTGCATGGAGTAGATAAAGGACTCGTCGGTGTAGTTCTCATAGAGGTCGGCGCCTAGGCC
This sequence comes from Abiotrophia defectiva ATCC 49176, assembly GCF_037041345.1. Lineage (NCBI taxonomy): Bacteria > Bacillati > Bacillota > Bacilli > Lactobacillales > Aerococcaceae > Abiotrophia > Abiotrophia defectiva. The sequence goes on from NZ_CP146287.1 coordinate 398,982, forward strand.
GTTGGCGATGATCGCCCCGGAAATATCGGAGCCCCCACGGGAGAAGGTCACGATGTCGCCACCCTTGGAGTAGCCGAAGAAGCCTGGAATAATGAGGACGCCAGCCCGGTCACGTAGTTTGGCGATTTGGGCGTAGGACTCGTCAAAGAGGCGGGCATTAGAGGGCTCATCCGTCACTAAGATGCCGGCTTCCTTAGGCGACACATAGTGGGCGTCAAGGCCCAGGCTGACTAGGTAGTGGCTAATTACTTGGGCGTTGAAGTCCTCGCCGCAAGCCTTGAGAGCATCTAGCAGGCGCTCAGGCTCCTGAATATCGGCCATGTAGCCATTTAGGATATCTTCAAAATAAGCCAAAAGCTCTGTCGACAGGCCCAGCTCGATTAGGATGCTGGCATAGCGGTCCAGCACCTTTTGACGGGCTTCAGCCACTGGCTCAGCCTGCAATAGGGCCTCAGTCTGGTGGCCTACTTGGCCTGCCACTGCCTGCACCGCGTCGAAGAGGGCGATGAGTAGGTCGGTGACCTTAATGTCCTCAGCGAAACGCTTGCCTGGGGCGCTAACGACGACGGCTTTAATTTCTGGTTTACCTTGGATGATGGCGGCTACCTTCTTAATCTGGCCGGCGTTGGCCAGGGAGGAGCCTCCGAATTTTGCTACAATCATCATATCTATCCATCCTTCTATCAGATTGGCGCTAGAGCCTAACAGTTACTATGATACACTATATTTTGCCCAAACGATATACTTTCTTATGAAATTTACTTGAAAAAACAGGCCATTCCCACTAAACTTAGAGGAGTAGAATTGAAATGGAGGCGAGCAGGAATGAAAATCGCATTATGTGGTATCGGTACGGTAGGTGGCGGGGTCGTCAAGGTCTTAGCTGAGAACCAAGCCCAATTCCAAGCAAAATACAAAGAAGACCTAGTCATCAGCCATGTTCTGACCCGGGATCCCGACAAGGTGGACCGTCTAGGATTAGAGTCAGCAGTCTTCACCGACCGGGTAGAAGATATTTATGAAGCGGACATCGACCTAGTGGTAGAAGTCATGGGGGGCGTGGACTTTGCCTATCAAGTTATTCGTCAGTCCCTGAGCCAAGGCCGTCACGTGGTCACTGCCAACAAGGATCTGCTAGCCCTCCACATTGATGAGCTGCAAGCCCTAGCCAATGAAAAGGGCGTCAGCCTGCTCTATGAAGCTAGTGTAGCCGGTGGGATTCCCATTATTAACGGGGTCCAAGTAGGCCTAGCAGCCAACCAAATTTCTGGCGTCATGGGGATTCTCAATGGGACCACTAACTACATGCTTAGCCACATGACTCAAGACGGCTGGACCTATGACCATGCCCTGTCTGTGGCTCAAGAAAAGGGCTATGCCGAAGCCGACCCAACCAATGATGTGGGCGGTTTTGATGCAGCGCGTAAGATTACCCTCTTGTCTCGTTTGGCTTATGACACCCGTGTGGACTTCCATCAAGTCAGCGTCAAGGGGATTGACACAGTGGATGCTAGCGACATCGCCATTGCGGCACAAGCCGGCTACACCATGAAGCTCTTGGGTAAGAGCACCAAGACAGCTGCCGGCATTCAAGTCGGGGTTGAGCCTGTCCTCTTGCCAAACGCCCATCCTTTATCTGGTGTCTCTGAAGCCTTCAATGCCGTCTATGTGGAAGGCAATGCGGTAGGCCAAACCATGTTCTGGGGGCCGGGTGCCGGTAGTCTGGAGACTGCTTCTGCCGTGGTGTCTGACATCTTGCAAATTGCCGACCGTGGCTTCATTCCGGCTGTCTTGCCAAGTCAAGAATTAGCCATTGTCAGCCAGGAAGCACCGGCTTGTTACTACCTACGTTTTGATGCGCCAGCTAGCCATGTTCGCGCTGTCCTCCAAACCTTAGAAATCGGCTACTTAACCTTGGCTGAAGCGCCAGGCTTGACCATTAAGACCGAAGCCATCAGCCCAGCAGTCTTGGCTAAGTTAGAAGCCAATGCCACTGTGGTAGCCCGCTACCTCATGGTCTAGGAGGCGGAATTCATGGTATGGCAAAAGGATTTTCCTGCCTCTAGTGCCAACTTGGGACCGGGCTTTGACTCAATCGGAATTGCGGTTGACCGCTATCTAAGGGTGACGGCCCGTCCGGCTGAGCGCTGGCAGGTGGATTTTGAGACCGACTTTATGGCCGGCCTGCCCCAGGATGAGACTAACCTAGTAGTGGCAGTGGCCCTGGAAACGGCGGCCCGCTACGGTAAGACCTTAGCGCCCCTGCATCTGACCATGAAGAGTCAGATTCCCCTGACCCATGGCATGGGTAGCTCTGCCTCAGCTATTGTGGCCGGTATTGAGCTAGCCAATGATTTTGCTGATTTGGGTCTGTCGACCTTTGACAAGGTGCGCCTGGCCAGTGCCAAGGAAGGCCACCCCGACAATGTGGGGGCCTGCATCACCGGTGGCCTCTTCGTGGGTTACTATGAGCCGGAGACGGATCAACTCTTCTATCAAGTAGCTAACTTGGAAGGGGTCGGGGTCATTATTTCCACCCCAGCCTATGAGTTGTCGACGGCGGCTGCCCGCAGTGTCTTGCCTGAGGTCTACTCCAAGCCGGATTCCATTGCCCAGAATGCCCTGACCAGTGTCATGTTAATGGCCATGATGCAGGGCGATTACCCGACCATGGGTCAACTCATGATGCAAGACAAGTTCCATGAACCTTACCGTCAGTCTCTAATTGCAGAGTTTCCAGCGGTTAAGGCCACGGCCCTTGAAAAGGGCGCCTATGCCACCGTCATTTCGGGGGCGGGTCCTAGCATTTTGACCCTCTGTCCTCAGGAGCGAGTGGACGACATTCTAGCGGCGCTTGAGGCTTCGGTGGACTGTCAGCACCAAGTGGTGTCGGTTCTGCCAGCCTTGGCAGACAAATAATATGAAAAAAGAGTCCAGCTCAGCTGGGCTCTTTCTTGTGTGAGCTTATTTTTTATGACCGACATCTTGGACCTGGGGCGCAAGCGTCTTAAGGTCGGTTAAGAAGCTAGCTAGGGCACGTTCACGGTCGCCTGTCTGTCGGCCTAGGTCCCGCATTTCCTTCTGACCAGCCAGGTCGCGGCAGTAGAGCAGGAGATGGGCTTCCTTGAGGTGGCGGCTGACTGGGACCTTTTGCACCTGGTAGCCCACGGCGGCGATTTGCTTGAGGGGGCAAATATAGAGACCTTGAGCGGTGATGACCAGGTGGTCCTTGTAGCAATAGAGGCCTAGATCTTCATCCCCCACCTGAGACTGGCGACTGAGTCGACTCCAGTCGTCGGCCAGTTCGGGATAGTGGCGGTAGAGGAGATCATATTCGCTCAAGATGCGTCGTCGCTTGCGCCAAGCATAATAGCAGAAATAGCCCCCAATCCAAATGAGTAGGGCTGACATGGCCTGGGCAATCCAGAGGGCATGCTGATAGTCACTTAGCATGAGGCTAGTGATATAAGTAAGGCCGAAGAGGCCGCTGGCCAGGAGGGGCAGGCCGGCCAGTAGGGTCAAGAAGAGATCGACTTTATCGCGATGCTTCAAGGTCCTCATCCTTTCGCTGCTTGTCTTAAGAATAGAAGAAATGAATAGCTAGGCTAGCCGTGGCAATGACCAGGGCCCAACAGAGGCCCCCTAGCAAGATGGACTGGCTACCGGCCCGGCGCAACTGTCTCAGATCAACTGCCAAGCCCACCCCAGCTAGGGCCGCAATCATGGTCAGGCGGGCCAATAACTTGAAGCTGTCCAGCAGCCATGCCGGTAGAGGCAGGAGGGAGCTAGCCAGGACCGCCAAGAGGAAGTAGGCGATGAAGCTAGGAAAGAGGCGACGGGCTTGTTCCCACAAGCTGACTTGAGCCCCTTGGCCGTCAGCCAATTGAGCGCTTGCTTGTTGATAGCGGGCGCCAACCAGGCCTAGGCAGACCGGCACAATAAGTAGGGTCCGGGCCATCTTGACGATGGTGGCGGTGGTGCCGGCGGCCTCACTAAAGGCGAAGCCAGCAGCCACGACCGAAGAGGTATCGTTAATGGCCGCCCCGGCGAAGAGGCCGAAGCTTTGGTCGCCATAGCCCAACCAAGCCCCTAAGAGAGGGAAGAGGAAGAGGGCCAGGGTATTATAGAGGAAGATGGTGGTGATGGCGAAGGCAATCTCTGAGTCCTCAGCTTCCACAATGGGTGCAGCAGCGGCAATGGCCGAGCCCCCACAAATGGCCGTCCCCATACCCACTAAGAGGGCTGAACGCGACTCAATGCCCATCCAACGACCTAGGTAGCGGGCACTCAAGAGGGCCACCGCCACGACCGGAATCAAGACCAAGTAGACCTTGAGGCCCACTGCTTGTAACTTGGCAAAGGACAAGCCAAAGCCTAAAAAGACAATGCCGATTTTGAGCAGTTGGCCGCTGATTTGCTTGGCTGGTTTGGTCGAGGCAGGTGGTCGCCAGGCGGACAGGGCCATGCCCAGCAGAATGGCCAGCATAGAAGCCCCTAGGGCTGGCACCAGGCTTTCAATGGCATAGGCCAGGGCAGTGATAATCAGAATCTTGGCCCAGCTGGCCCAGTTGCTGTCAGAAAACTTAGAAAATGTCATGGTTGATATCGCTCCTTTGTCATCCTCTAGTATAACAAAGTCTCGCCCCGCGCGCTAGTTGGGTCAGGGCTAGAAGAAAGCGTTTGTCTAGACTTAAGGGGACCAGTAGACTATACTAAAACAAAAGCCTAGAGAGGATGTATGCCATGACACAAGAAGCCATTCAAGAACAGATTCGTCAAGCCCTGGACCATCGGGTAGCCGTACGGGTTTATGATGAAAATCGCGATATTTCCCGTCAGGATATGGACGTCATTCTAGACGCTGCCTGGCTCAGCCCTTCTTCAGTTGGTCTGGAAGGTTGGCGCTTTTTGGTCTTAGACCGGGACCAAGTTCAAGCCATCCGGCCTGAGCTCCAACCCCTCGCTTGGGGTGCCCAACCGCAATTGGATACCGCCAGCCACTTTGTTATCCTCCTAGCGGAGAAGAACGCCCGTTATGACGGTCCTTCTATGCGGGCCAGCCTTATTCGTCGCGGCCTGACTTCTGACCAGGACCTTAATAGCCGTTTGACCCTCTATGAAACCTTCCAAACCCAACACATGTGTCTAGATAGTCCGCGTGCCCTCTTTGACTGGACGGGTAAGCAGACCTATATCGCCCTAGCCAATATGATGTTGAGTGCTAGCTTGCTGGGCATTGATTCCTGCCCAATCGAAGGCTTCGATTATGAGGCGGTCAATGCCTTGCTTGCTGCCAAAGGTTGGTTGGATCCGGAGCGCGAAGGGGTGGCTAGCATGTTGTCCCTGGGCTACCGGCTCAAGGACCCTAAACATCCCCGTAGCCGCAAGCCGCGCCAGGAAGTCATTTGCTGGCTAGACGACAAGTAAATCCCCCCATGAATTTTCTCCAGCCCTTAATAAGTGAAAGGACTGAATGATATGACCCTATCGAGAAAAATGAAACTAAGCGCCCTGACCCTACTTTGTGCCAATCTGCTGGCCAGCCAAGTGCCTGTGCTAGCCCAAGAGGCCAATGACCAAGCCTCATCTAGCCAAGAAAGGGCTACTGTCGGCCAATACAGTTTGGCCTTTGATAATGCGGCTTGGCAATACGATGAGGCTAATGATATTTACTGGCAAGTCGGCGTGGTCTATGTCGCCAACCCTGCTTCCTTGGACTATGAGACCCTGGGTATTTATGTGCCGGGTGCCTATTTAGAGGCAACTGCCAATGGCGATGGGACCTATACTGCCAGCGTCAAGTCTGACGCCCAAGTGGGCCAATTTACCGCTGCGACTGCTCCTTATGTCCTACCGGTTAACACGCCGGGTTTTAATGCCTCTCAGGCACCAACCTGGCTTGCTGACGGCATTGCCAACTATACCCAGGCCGGGATGATTTATCTGCAACCTGGTATTCGTGGCCGCGACAACACCACCGATAGCCAGGGCCAAGAAGTAGTGGGCGGTGCACCATGGGGCGTCACCGATCTTAAGGCCGCTATCCGTTATGTTCGTTATAACAAGGATGTCCTGCCAGGTGACACCGACAAGATTGTGAGTTTTGGCCATAGTGGCGGTGGGGCTCAGTCTGCTGTCCTAGGGGCTAGTGGGGATTCGACCCTCTACAATCCTTACTTGGAAGCCTTAGGGGCAGCCATGAAGGACAAGGAAGGCAACCCAATTTCCGATGCACCTTATGGGACCATGACTTGGAGTCCCATTACCAGCTTGGATTATGCGGATGCTGCCTATGAATGGAACCTGGGTCAGTTCGCTGACAGCAATACGCGGGCAGAGGGTACCTTTACCCAGGCCTTATCCCAAGACTTGGCTAAGGAATATGCCAACTATATCAATCAGCTAGGCCTCAAACATGAAGGCCAAGCCTTGACCCTGGCAGAATCCAGTGAGGGGATTTATACCCAAGGCTCCTATGCCACTTATCTAGAAGGGGTAGTCAATCAATCCCTCAATAACTTCCTAGCCGATACCAGCTTCCCTTATACCAGCGATGGTGCTGGTCCGGGTGGATCGACAGAATCTGTCACCTATGAGACGGCTCAAGCCTATATTGATAGATTGAATGCTGAGGCTCAATGGGTGACCTATGATGCGGCCACTAATACCGCCAAGATTTCCAGCCTGGCGGATTTCGCCAAGTATGTTAAGACGGCCAGCAAGTCTGTGCCTGCCTTCGATGCCTTGGACCGTAGCCTAGCGGAGAATGCGGTCTTTGGGGTAGCGGATGCCAATGAGCTTCACTTTGACCAGCTAGTGGCCCGCCTGCTCAAGAATAATCAGGCCAAGTATGAGAGCTTGACCGACTGGAACAGCCAGTATGTGACGGATTTTGAGTCCGACTTGGCTAAGACCGATAGCCTAGGCAAGACCATTGCAGAACGTCAGGACCTCTACAATCCAATGTTCTATCTGACGTCCGCCTATTCTGGCTACCAAACCTCTAAACCAGCACCTCACTGGCGGATTCGTTCCGGCCTTAGCCAAGGAGACACGGCCTTAACGGTGGAAACTAACCTGGCCCTAGCCCTGGAAAATCAAGCTAATGGGACTGTCAAATCAGTGGACTTTGCCACGGTTTGGGGGCAAGGTAATACCACAGCTGAACGGACCGGCCATGCGTCGGCTAACTTCATCCAATGGGTGCAAGAAATTGTAGCCCAAGACGCCAACTAAGTATTAAGCAACCCCTGGAATCAGCGAGTGACTGACCCCAGGGGTTTGTGTCGTCTTGACCGCTTTGTTATAATAGAAGGGACAAGAAGCAAGTCGATTAGATTCGGATGAAGGAGGAAATGACGTGAAGAAAAGTCTCAAATACCTACTGGTCTCGGCTCTGACTGCTAATGCCTTGGCCTTAAGCTGGCCAGGCTTCCAAGGGCAGGCGACTGTCAGTCTGGAATCTGCTAGTAGCCAGGAATCAGGGCATGAGGAGACCTCTGAAGAATGGCAGAATCATGATTGTGCAAAGTTAGACCGCAAGGATGTCCTCAATCAAGTACGTAAAAGCCGGGACCTTTTGACCTCGGTAGCCCTCAAGGGAGTCTCTGGCGATCGGAGAAGCCAGTCAAGCTATCAAGCAGCCTATCGTTATGAAGCCAAGACTGGCAAGATCCTCCAGGGTTATTTGGATTATAGTCAGGGTATTAACCATATGGAGGTCTACTATCTGGGGGACACCAACCAGAACTATTACCTCTATACTGAGCGGACTAACAAATGGTCTGCCATCCAGATGCCCGATGATTTTCGCCTGCGACCTAACTATCGCCTCATGCTAGACTGGATACTGGACCATGAAGCCGACTTCCAGTTTGAAGAAGGGCCCCACGACTATCGTCTTAAGGTCCTAGAACGTAACTTTGACTTGTCAGACTTTACGTCTAAGACTTTGGGAATTACCTTAGTACCTGAAGATACCCCGGTAGAGGATATCTATAATTACCTAGAAGTCCGCTTCAGTAAGGACGACTTCCAAATGACCAGTCTCAATTACCGTTGCCTGGATCCGTCCGGTGAGGTGCAGGGCCAATTTGAATTCTTTGGCTTCAATCAATTGGAGCCTGAAGATTTCCGCTTACCTGAGGGGGCGGAGGTGGACAGTGAGCTATCTGGCTCTAGCCAGCAAGATTGGTCTTCCTCTGATGAGACCGAATCCCGTCAGCAGCGGGAGTCCGAGTCTTCTGGAGAAAACCGACCCCTGCCGCCTGGTGCTGTCTACCATGACCATGACCACAAGGCTTGGAGCTCACTTCTTGCTTATGCCCAAGAGGGTGTCTATGAGCTAGTCTCACTCAAATGGCTGACTTGGGAGCCGGTCAGTCGCCTCTCTAGCCACTTGACCTGGCGGGCTTATCGACTTTTTAGACCATAAGAAAAAGGCCAGGAAAACCCTGGCCTTTTTGCTATGGCTATAGTGGGAGCCATAAGCTGAAGTGGCTGCCTTGGTTTACTTGACTGGTGACCTCAATCTGGCCCCCCAGTTGTTGGGCCAGGGTTTGGCTGATATAGAGTCCCAGGCCGGCGCCGCCTGTCTCCCGATTACGGGACTGTTCGACCCGATAGAGACGATCAAAGATATGAGGCAGGTCCTGGGCGGGAATGCCCATGCCTTGATCAATGATATGGAAGCCGATTCCTTGACCTTCTTTTTGAATATGGAGTTGAATGCGACTCTGCTCTGGCGAGTACTTGCTGGCGTTCTCCAAGAGATTGAGGAGGATACGGGATAGTTTGTCACCATCTGTCTGGATGGTCTCTAGCTCTGGCGCTAGTTTGACCTCAAGTTCTTGTTTCTTCTGTTGACAATGGGGTTGGATACTGGTCAGCAAATGAATGAGAAAATCATCCAGTTGGAGGGTCTGAACCTGGATTTGGCTAGCCTGCTGATTGGCTTGCTTCTCCATGAGACCAACTTCCATGAGTTGCTGGGTCAGGGTCTTGAGTCGGTCGATTTGATGGGCCATGGCCTGCCAGAGGGCTTGCATTTCATCTTCTGACACCATCTGATCTTCTAGCGCTTCAACTTGATGCTGGAGAGCAGTCAGCGGCGTCTTGATGTCGTGACCTAGGCTAGCCATGAGGCGGGTCTTGTCTTGCTCGCTTTGGCTGAGGGCCTGGAAACTTTGGTTGAGGTCTTGGATCATGAGGTTGATGTTGGCCGTGAGCGAGGCCAGTTCAGCCGGCGATTTAATGGTCTGAACTGGTTGGAAATCCTGGTCGGCCACCCGTCTCACATCTCGGCTCAGTTGCTGCAGGGATTTGACGCTGGGCTGAAGTAGGCAGAAGCCCACTAGGGCCCCTAGCAAATTAGCCCCTAAGGTCATCCAGATAATGATATAGGCCACGTTAGGAGAGACTAACATTTGCTGCAGGCCCCACCAGACCAGCAGGAGGGCGCAGAGTGTGGAAGTAAGAAAGGCTAGGAAGACAAGTGAACGCAGCTTCATGATGGGTCACCTCCTAAGCGGTAGCCCAGTCCCCAGACTGTCTCAATCTTAGGGTAGGGACGCTGACCTGCTGACTTGGCTAATTTATCGCGCAAGGAGTGGATATGGACATTGAGGGTATTGGCATCTTCCATATAATCGGTCTCCCAAATCTTGAGGAAGAGTTCTGATTTAGCAAAGACCCGGCCGGGATTTTTGAGGAAGAGAGCTAGGAGCTGGAATTCCTTGAGTGAGAGTTGCAAGGGTTGGTCGTAGAGCGTGACGCGATGTTGCCCCTCGTCGATGGCAAAGGGTGCATAGCTCAAAACCGACTGCCCCGCTTGCTTGGGCTGAATGCGACGCAAGAGATTTTTGACCCGCAAGGTCAGCTCCCGTGGGCTAAAGGGTTTGGTCAGGTAGTCGTCGGCTCCTAGGGTCAGGGAATAGATGCGATCGACCGCCTGATCCTTGGCCGTGATGAAGATAAAAGGTTGGTCTTCGCGTAATTGCAAGACGGCATCAATGAAGTCATAACCATCCATTTGGGGCATCATAATGTCCGTGATAATCAGATCGACGGCCTGAGCTCGGTAGTGGTCTAAGGCTTCCTGGCCATTCGTAGCGGTTGTGACTTGATAGCCTTCCTTACTTAAGTAGCGGGTGACGATGTCCAGGATGGCTGGCTCGTCGTCAACTAGGAGGATGTGGGTCATAGGGACCCTCCTTTCGATTAATGACTGAAATCAAAACCTACCTGATAGAGGCAGGGGCAATGCCATTATAGCATAGCTTGAGAGGGGAAGGGGTCAGTGACGCTTGCAGACCTTGAGCCCAAAGCACTTCAACCACCTGAAAGGACTTCAGGTGGTTGGGATTCTAGAAAGCTTATTTAAGGTCAGCTTGACCGAAGACTTCATGCGCTTCAACACAGTAGATTAAGACCTTGTTGTAGCCGTCTGCCTTCAAACCATTCAGGTCGTAGCTTTGTTCCATCATGTCACTGTCTACCGCACCGACTTCAACGGCTGTCTCTAATTTGCCGTCTTTGCTAAGGAGGACGTGGAGGTCAGGTGCCTTGTCGCTCTTGAAGTTGCTGAGTTTGAGTTGGTTCTTCTCGATGCTAACAGAACCCATGACCATCTTGCCATTGGCGCCCATGAGTTCGCCCATACGTTTCATGGCTTGGTCCATGGCTCCGTCAGAAAACTTGGTCAACATAGCAGAACCGAAGGTTTCATTGACTTGGTCACAGTGGATGGTGAGGGTGTTGTATTGACTGAGGTCGACTTTGTCCAGTTTGTAACCTTGGATGGCACCCTTGGCATCGACCTTGCCTAATTTGAGGCCATGTTCTACATCGCCATCCTTGGTTAGGTAGGCATTGAGGTCAGGGGCTTCATCACTTGAAAAGCCGGTCAGTACTACTTCCTTAGCGGTGACCTTGGCCATGCCCATGACCTTGTGTTTTCCTTGACCCATCAATTGGCCGACAAGGGCTTGATTCATTTCGTCTTTTTGCTTATCGTCTGGCATTTGGCTGGATGATGCGCTGCTTTCCTCAGCTAAGACCACTTGGGATAAGCTGCCGGCTCCAAGACCTAGGCTAAGTAAGGCAACAAGGCTGAGTTTGGTTAGTGTGTGTTTGGTTGACATGGAAATCACTCCTTGGATTTATTTGATGACCTTACTATAGGGGGTGAAACTGAAGACTTCTTGAAGCAAGTATTAAGTCTTTCTTAACTTGTCGCTAACAATTTATTAAATTTGAGCCCGTTGACAGCTAGGCAAATAGAACCAGGCTTTTCAAGGACCCCTCGCTAAGTTATAATGAAAGGACTAGAAAGGGTGAAAGCATGCAAGTTAGACAGAATGATCAAGCCAATCGTTTACTATTTGAAGGCAAGGTGCGGGTCAGCCATGTCTTGGGTGTGCGCTTCTTAGGTGGCGTCCTCATGGCCTTGGTCATGTTCGCTTGCTTTATCCTCAGCCTACATTTCTTGCAAGCAGTCGGCTTGTGGCAGGAGGACCTGAAAGGCTGGAGTGTGGCTTCCTTCATAATCTCGGGCATCCTGGTTTGGATGCTGGGTGATTGGCTCCACAATAAGCTTTGGGAGCGGCCGGTTCGTATTTGGGACCTAGGCGACCAAGCCTGCCTACAAGTCGGCCGTGACCAGGCCTACTATAATTGGCAGACTCTTCGTAAGGTCAGAGCCTATCGCTTCTACTCTAGACGTGGACAGGTCAGCACCTATAACCTAGTCTTGGTCTTTGAGGGGCGCACCTATCGTTTCTCTTCATCGGATAAGACCATGGGCGCTCTAAGTGAGCTGGGTCAAGAGTTACAGGTCTATTTAGATCAGAGAGGGGACTAGCCTACATGATTATTGCTAAAGCCAAGCGCCTGGCTCCAGGCCAAGAAGACCTGGTCATGACCTTGGATTGTCGGGTGTCTTATTTTTGGGGCGCCAAGGCCCTATCCTTCCTTCTCATCTACTTTATCTTGACGCCTGTGAGTCTAGACTTGGCCAAGAGATTCAACTTGAACCCTAGGAGTTGGCCAGCTCTTTTGCTCTTCCTAGGGGCAGTCATTCTGGGCTGGTTGCTCTACAATAGCCTATGGAAACGTTCAGTCACCCTCTACAATCGGGGCCAAAGTCTGGAAATACTCATTAATCAAAAGTCCTATCGCTATGACTGGACTAGCCTGCGTCGTGTCAAGACTTTCATCGCGCCCAAACGTAATGGTGGAATCTTCAGCAAGACGGCAGTCCTCAAATTTCATGGCCGTAGCTTCTACCTGACCTCAGATGACCAGGTAGCTAAGCTAGAGTGGCTGATTCAGTATTTAGAAAAGGGCATGAAGCAAGCCCAAAAAGGAGGCCTAGGCCCAAATGACAAGTAAAAACAAGTATCTGCTGAATAAAGTCAAGCTAAGGGTCAGTCGCTTTGTCGGCCAACGCTTGCTCTCTATTCTGGTGCTGCTAGGTCTAGCACAACTAGGCATCAAGGACCTTGTCAATTTCTTGTTGGACTTGGACTTCTACCCGCGTGATAATCAATATGCGCCCTTATTGTTCGTTGTGTTACTGCTCCTCCTATTTTTCCTGGCCAATGCCTTCTATAATTTTCTCTGGACGCGAACCGTTACCATAGAAGATTTGGGAGATAAGGTTCGGATTGAGCTGGGTAGTCGTCACTATCTCTTGCCCTGGTCTAGTCTACGCAAGGTGCGTTTGGATCGAACCACCAATCGGGGTAAGTTGGTCAGCGTGGACTTAATCTTAGTCTTTGAAAGTCGCTCTTTCCGTCTGACCAAGGACCAGCCCGTAGCCCCTCTCAGTGACTTAGAAGCTTATATGCAAGCCAAGTTAAAAAAGCAAAATCTTAAAACAAAAGCCTGACTCTCAGTCAGGCTTTTTGCTTGGTTTAATTCTTAGGGTGAAGGCTGGCTCAAGTTTGGCCCTGCTTTATAATTTTTGTTAATATTCTCATCTTTTTTAGTAGAAGATAGGCAATTTGATGCCAGAGGGTGTATAATGAAAGCGAAGACAGGTCGTTGATCATGCGACCGAATGAGGAGGGACTCCACTACCATGACCAACAGCAAGCAACGCCCCAATGTGGTGCTTATTGTCGTCGACCAGATGCGGGCCGACGCCTTAGGGATTAACCAGGGGCCTGATTTTCTCTCAACCCCAACCTTAGATATGATGGCCAGCCAAGGTTATAATTTCGTCAATGCCTATTCGCCGGTGCCCTCCTGTGTGCCGGCTCGGGCAGCTCTCTTGACTGGCTTGGACCAGGCCAATTCAGGACGGGTGGGCTACGAAGACCAAATGCCTTGGAATTTCACCCAGACCCTGCCCCAGACCTTCCGGGATGCCGGCTACCAAACCCAATGTATCGGCAAGATGCACGTCTACCCAGCCCGCAAGCGTCTGGGCTTTGACCATGTGACCCTGCACGACGGCTACCTCCATGTCGATCGCCACTATGATGGGGCTTATGGGGCTTCCTTTGAACAGTCCAGTGACTATCTCAAATTCCTCAAGGCCCAGTTGGGGCCTCAAGCCGATCTCATGGACGACGGCCTCAATTGTAATTCCTGGATGGCCCGGCCTTGGCCTTATGCAGAGGCTCTCCATCCAAGCAACTGGCTGGTGACCGAAGCTATTGAATTCCTCAAGACCAAGGATCCAACTGTGCCTTTCTTCCTCAAGTTGTCCTTTGAGAAGCCACATTCGCCTTTTAATCCGCCTCAGTATTATTTCGATATGTATTATCAACTCTTGGGCCAGGAATGGGATCGCCATCTAGGGGATTGGGAGCAGCTAGTGGATGCTGTTCCTAGCATTGATAGTAAAAAAGGGCGCCTCAAGCCCGACGATCAACGGCGCTTGCTGGCAGGCTACTATGGCTTGGTGACCCATCTGGACCATCAGATTAGTCGCTTCCTGACGGCTTTGGAAGAGTTCGGCCATGCTCAGGATACTCTCTTCTGGTTTGTCTCTGACCATGGCGACCAACTAGGGGAGCATGACCTCTTCCGCAAAGGTTATCCTTATCAAGGTAGCATCCAAATTCCTTCCTTTATCTATGATCCTGGCCATCTGATTGCCGCCTACCACCATACTATTCCGCAGCTGGTTAAGATTCAAGACATCTTCCCATCCTTGGTAGACCTGGTCTTGGGCCAGCAAGTGGCCACGGACGGTCGCAGCGTGCGCCAGCTCTTGCTTGGTCAAATTGACGGCTGGCGGACCGATATCCATGGGGAACATGTTCTAGGCCAAGATTCCAGTCAATTTGTCCTCAATGAACGTTATAAGTTAATCTGGTATCCGGTTCAGGATCGTTATCAACTCTTCGACTATGTGGCCGATCCTTATGAGCAGGTCAATCTCTATGACCAGACCGACTATGCGCCCGTAGTCTTGGAGCTGACTCAGAAGCTGGTTACCTACTTAGCCAATCGTGAAGAGGGCTTTGTTGCGGATGGACGTTTAGTGGCGCGGCCCCTGTCAGCCCTAGTGACCACCTTGGCAGCCGCCCGGCGTGGGGATGTCATGGGCTATCCCCGTCAGGAGGGCTAGTCATGGAGTGGGTCGAGTTACAAGCAGGGCACTTCCAAATGGGGGCGCCCCTAGGTCAGGGTTTTGTAGAGGACTATGAGGCCCCGGCTATTCCCATGCAAGTGGCGGCCTTCTCGGTGGCTACAACGCCTGTCACTAACCAGGAATTTGCTGAATTTGTGGCGGCCACTGGCTACCAGACCATTGCCAGTCGGACGGGAGGCTCCCTGGTTTTTGAAGCCCTCCTGTCAGAAGACCTAGAAGCCAAGGCCCCACGGGTGCCGGGCACGCCTTGGTGGCGGGTAGTGGCGGGCGCCGACTGGCTCCATCCTTTTGGACCTGAAGGCCCCCTTGCCACAGACGTCTTGGCTGACCACCCGGTGGTCCATGTCTCCTTGGCCGATGCCCTAGCTTACTGTCAGTGGGCAGGGGTGACTTTGCCCACTGAAGCCCAGTGGGAGTATGCGGCTCGGGCTGGCCGGACCACGACCTTTCCTTGGGGCCAGGAGCTAGAAGCCGATGGGTGCTATCATGCCAATACCTGGCAGGGGGACTTTCCTGGTTTTAATAGCCAGGCGGACGGCTACTTGGGCACGGCGCCGGTCAAGACCTACGCCCCTAATGACTGGGGGCTCTATCAGGTCATCGGCAATGTCTGGGAATGGTGCGTCAATCCCCGCTATCAACTTTTGCAGGATTTTAAGCAGGCCCAGCCTCTTCCAAGTCTAGCGGACTTGAAAGGGGAGTACGCCATTCGCGGCGGTTCCTTCCTCTGTCATGCCTCTTACTGCCAGCGCTATCGCCTAGGAGCCCGCAATGGGGCGGACGCCTTGGTGACGGCCAGCCATATTGGTTTCCGTTGTATCAAATAAGCTGTCACAAGACCTCTAAGTTTGAAGGGTCTTGTGGCATTTTTTGTCTTCTAAGATAAGACAGAGCAAGAATTGTTGTAATGCAAGAAATGTCTTGACAAAAAGCTAGACAGCGCCTTGTAATGCGCTTACATAAGGGGTATAATAAGCTTGTAGGAAGGAGGAACTACTATGGAACTAGGCAAGTTAGCAACAGAACAAGCCAACCCCCTGTCGCAGGCCATTGAGACCCTGTCAGTGGCCGAAATCACCCAGCGCATGAATCAAGAAGATCAAGGAGTCCCCTTAGCCGTCAGGCAATCCTTGCCAGAGATTAATGCCTTTATAGAAGCCCTGGTACCCATTATGGCTCAAGGCGGTCGCCTCTTTTATATAGGGGCAGGAACTTCAGGCCGACTAGGCCTCTTGGATGCCTCGGAATGTCCCCCAACCTTTGGCGTCGCCCCTGATCGAGTCCAAGCCCTGATGGCTGGTGGCTTAGAGGCCATGACCCAGGCCGTTGAAGGGGCGGAAGATGACCAAGCAGCAGCGGTCCAGGACTTGGCCGCCCTCGAACTATCAGCCAAAGATGCCTTAGTCGGTATCGCAGCCTCAGGCCGCACCCCCTATGTGGTGGCTGCTTTACGTTATGCTAAGGAGCAGGGCGCTTTGACGGCGGGCCTTGCTTGTGTTAAGGAGGCCGAGATTAGCCAGTGGGCAGATTATCCAATCGAAATTCCAGTGGGACCAGAAATTATTACCGGCTCTAGCCGACTTAAGGCGGGGACGGCGCAAAAGTTGGTGCTCAATATGATTTCCACCACTGCCATGATTCAATTAGGTAAGGTCTATCAAGGTTACATGGTCGATGTCCAAGCCACTAACCAGAAATTGATTGACCGCGCCCATCGTATTATTGCCGCCACAAGCGGTTTGTCCTTGGAGCAGGCAGCGACTTATTTTCAAGCAGCCCAGGGCCAGGTCAAATGCGCCATCCTGATGGCCTTAACGGGTTGTGATTTGGCGGGTGCTCAAGCCCTCTTGGCTGATAATCAAGACCACATTGCCCAGGCTATCCAGGCCAGCCAGCAGTCAGTAAATAAGCAAGATCAAATTAAGGAGGTATTACCATGAATGAATTAGCAAGTCGAATTCTATCCCTAGTGGGAGGCAAGGACAATGTCCTGGCCAATGCAACCTGTATGACGCGTCTGCGCCTGACCCTGCGCGATCTATCCCTAGTGGACCAAGAGGCCCTCAGGCAAGTGGAAGGGGTCATGGGCCTAGTCGTCCAAGACCAAGTGCAAGTCATCCTAGGACCGGGCAAGGTCAATCAAGTTGGGTCAGCCTTTGCCCAATTAACAGGCCTCAGTCTGGGCTATGAAGAGCTGGCAGCCGACCAAGTGGCTAAGGCCAACAAAGACCAGCAAAAGGCTAAGTATGACAAGCCTCTGCAACGCTTCTTGCAACGGATTGCCAATATCTTCATTCCTTTGTTGCCGGGGATTATTGCAGCCGGTATGATCAATGGGATTGCCAATGTCATCAATGTCTCCAACCAGAATGCCTGGGCCGGCGAATGGTGGTTCCAAGCCATTCGGACCATGGGGTGGGCCCTCTTCGCCTTCTTGCCAATTTATGTGGGCATGAACGCGGCCAAAGAATTCAAGGGCAGTGCCGTTCTGGGTGGCATGGCCGGGGCCCTATCCGTGGCGGTTCCAAGCATGCCTCTCTTGGCTAAGGTGGCAGATGCGCCAATTCTTCTTCCAATAACTAATAAGGCCTTCTCACCAGGGGCTGGTGGGCTCCTAGCCGCCCTCTTTATGGGGATTTTCTTCGCCTACCTAGAGCGGGCCATTCGTCGTATCATGCCCGATCTTTTGGACACCTTCTTCACGCCACTCCTAACCGTCGTAGTCGGGGTGCTGGTATCGGTCATTGTCATTCAACCGCTGGCAGCCCTAGTGACGGACGGGATTTATGCTAGCTTAGATTATTTCTATACCCAATTGGGTGCCCTCGGTGGCTTCCTCCTCTCCGTTGGCTTCTTGCCACTGGTTTCTGTGGGGCTCCACCAAGCCTTAACGCCAATTCATACCATGCTGAATAATCCGCAAGGTCCAACGGCCGGGATCAACTATCTCTTGCCAATTCTTATGATGGCAGGGGGCGGTCAGGTCGGTGCGGGTCTGGCCCTCTACCTCAAATCACGCAACAAACGCCTGAGACAATTGACTCGTGACTCCTTGCCAGTCGGCATTCTCGGGATTGGTGAACCCATGATGTATGCCGTGACCCTGCCACTAGGTAAACCATTTATTACGGCCTGCTTGGGTTCAGGTCTGGGGGGCGTTCTAGCGGTCCTCTTCCATCTAGGGGCTGTCTCCCAAGGGGTATCCGGTCTCTTCGGCTTGCTGATTATGGTGCCAGGCACGCAAATCTCCTATGTCATCGCCATGTTAGGAGCTTATCTAGGTGGCTTTGTCTTGACCTGGTTCTTCGGGGTGGATGAAGCTCGGATTGCTCAAGTCTATGGTGGCGATAAGCAATGAAAGGACAAGTAGTCGGATTTTCCTTCTATAGTAATCAGTCGCTAGACGACAATCTGTCTCGGATTGACCGTTTTAGTCAGCAAGGCCTTGGCCACGCCTTTACCAGTCTTAACCTAAGCCCTCATTATAAGCCGGTTGAGCTAGACCTAATCATGGCGGACTGCCACGAAAAAGGGGTCCAGGTCATGGCAGATATTAATGAGGCCAGCCTGGATTGTTATGGCCTGGACCGCCTGCAAGCCTGGGGCTTTGGCTCCTTGCGAGTAGATGCCGGACTGACCCCTCAGCAGATGGCCGTCCTCAGCCAGTCCAGTCACCTGGTCCTTAATGCTTCGACCCTTACGGAGACCTTGCTAGAAGCCTTAGCTCAGGCAGGGGTAGATTTGGGCCGGGTCTGGGCTGCCCATAACTATTATCCCAAGGTCTATAGCGGCCTCAGCCAGGCCTATGTCCTGGCCCAAAATCAAAGACTGCATGCCTTAGGCATTCCTTGTCTAGCCTTCGTCAGTGGCCAGGTAGCTAGGGGGCCTTACTTTGATGGCCTCTGTACAGTCGAGCAGACCCGGCAGTGGCCAAGTCAGCAGGCAGCGCTTTATCTCCTATCGCAATGTCAGGTTGACCGGGTCTACGTAGGGGATTGTGATGTCAGCCAAGATCAACTAAGACGTCTGGCCAGTCTCAATGATGGCCTGGTAGAGTTACGGGCCCAGGCTCCGCAAGCCTTGCTAGATCAAGTCTGGTCCAATCGGCCAGATGCCAGTGATTGGGTCATTCGGGCCTCGGAAACCCGCCAAGCCTTGCGCGGGCAAGAAGTGGTGGGGCAGCCTGGCCCTCGCCAGCGAGGGGACCTAGTCCTGGGCCGGGCCAACTATGGCAGCTATGCCAATGAACTGGAAATTTGCCTGACAGACTTGCCAGCGGATGACCGCCAGGCCATTGTCGGTCAAGTGGCTAGCTCAGATCTAGGCCTTCTGGACTATATTCGGGGCGACTGGTCTCGCTTTCGTTTGTCACTGAGCGAATAAAACAACCCCCATTGTTGCTAGCATAAGGCCATAATGGGGGTTGAATATTTAAGGAAAAATGACGAAGTGAAAAGGTTTGCACTATGAGAAGTTCTCTCATCGTAGCCTGAGTCACATAAAGATTCTTATTTGAAGTTTGTGTTATCACGTAAATGAAAGCGGATAAAGGCAGGAGTGCGACAATTATTACTGAACTATAATAATTGTATTAAGTTCACCCCTAAATAATGGAGTCTAGTCAAATATGATGATATACTAAAGATATCGACTGGAGAATAAGCGAAATATTTTTATGTGAAAGAAGTGATCAAATGCGTAGAGAAATACCAAAAGCAACTGTGAACCGGCTTCCTATTTACCATCGTTATTTACGATTTTTACAGAATGCCGGTAAGAAGCGGATCTCATCTACTGAACTCAGTGATGCGGTGAAAGTAGACAGTGCGACCATTCGTCGTGACTTCTCATACTTTGGCGCCTTGGGCAAACGGGGCTATGGCTATGATGTTGATTACTTATTAGACTTCTTCACCAAGACCCTGAACCAAGATCGTCTGACATCGGTTGCTCTCATCGGGGTAGGGAATCTGGGGAATGCGCTCCTCCATTATAACTTCCGCAAGAATAATAATGTGAGAATCGGGGCGGCCTTCGAAGTAGACCCTAAATTGATTGGGACCATTCAATCAGGAGTTCCTGTCTATTCCATTGATGAATTGTCAGAACAATTAGAAGCCCAAGGAATTGAAATTGCGCTCTTGACCGTACCGCAAGAAGAGGCAGCAGAAGCTGTAGAACGTTTGGTGGCAGCAGGCATCAAAGGGATTCTCAACTTCACGCCATTGCGTTTCGATGTGCCAAGTCATGTTCGTATGCAACATGTGGATTTAACCAATGAGTTGCAAACCTTGATTTATTTCATCGACAGCAACATGCATCAGCATGATGACTTTGTTGATTTCCGCAGACATTAAAATAGAGGCGACTAGGACTGGGTCCTGGTCGCCTTTGTTTTGTCTATAGCTATAAGGAGGAGCCTTCTTGGGCCAAGAG
Organism: Abiotrophia defectiva ATCC 49176; assembly: GCF_037041345.1. Classification (NCBI taxonomy): domain Bacteria; kingdom Bacillati; phylum Bacillota; class Bacilli; order Lactobacillales; family Aerococcaceae; genus Abiotrophia; species Abiotrophia defectiva. Next base: position 419,023 of record NZ_CP146287.1, read on the forward strand.
CTGAGCCGCTGGAATATCGACGGGCGCCCATTCTAAGCTCATAAGGTCTTGGGGCTGGATCCAACGGCTAGCCTGGTGCTCGACCAGGGTCAGATTGCCAGATAGGATCTTAGCCTTGTAGACTGCTAGCTGGATAGTGGCGAATTCATAGGCGTACTCTGCAGTCGTTACCCAGTCACCCACTTCAATTTCGAGGGTCAGTTCTTCCTTAATTTCCCGTGCCAGAGCTTGGGCTTCTGTCTCGCCAACTTCTAACTTACCACCGGGAAATTCCCAGAGTCCGGCTAGGCTCATTTCTTGGCCACGCTGTAGGCAGAGGACCTGGCCATCTTGGATAATGGCGGCACCTACTACACGAATGATTTTGCCTGTCTTTGTCATGTCAATCCCTCCACTTTTCTTCACTCCTATCCTAGCGCGTCCGGCCTCAATCGTCAAGATCGCTGCTTTTGTCAAAGCCAAAATAGCAAGTGTTTTTTTCTTGCTTTTTTGGCAGCTTAACTCTATAATAGTAAGAGTAATATAACCATTGACTTCATAAGGGAGTAACTAGAGCCTAGCTCGTTGGTATCAACAAATATGTAGCATCTGCTGCTGGTACTGACTGAAATAGTGAGACTTATGCTGATTCACTCGTTGGGTGGCGGCATAGGTCTTTTTTTACAAGCTGGGGCGGCCAGCATGAAGGAATGGATCAAATAGGAGGTTACTATGTCAACAAAATTATCAGCCTATAACCAAGAGGCGCAAGCCGTCATTGACAGCTTAGAAAGCCATGTTGAGACGGGCTTGACAGCTGCAGTGGCTGCGCAACGCTTGGAAGAGTTCGGTCCTAATGAACTCAAGGCCGAAGCTCATTCAACCCTCTTGCAGAAGTTTATTGAGCAATTCAAGGACTTCATGATTATCATCCTCGTGATTGCGGCGGCTGTCTCCTTCGTGGCCAGCCATGAGTGGCACGACGCGGTCATCATTCTCCTAGTGGTGGTGCTTAACGCCATTATGGGGGTAGTCCAAGAAGCCAAGGCTGAAGAAGCCATTGACGCCCTCAAGGAAATGGCTTCACCTGACGCTCGCGTTCGCCGTGATGGCAATGTCATGACCGTTAAGTCTCATGACTTGGTGCCAGGCGATATCGTCTTATTGGAAGCTGGAGATATTGTACCAGCGGATATGCGTTTGATTGAAGCCAACTCACTCAAGGTTGAAGAAGCAGCCTTGACTGGGGAATCGGTGCCAGTTGATAAGGACATCAGCGTGATTGCAGAAGAAGGTGCCGGGATTGGGGACCGCCATAACATGGTCTTCTCTAGCACCAATGTGACTTACGGTCGTGCCTTAGCCATTGTAACGGCAACCGGGATGAATACCGAAGTCGGCCATATCGCTAGCATGTTAGCCAGTGCTGAGAAAACCAAGACCCCATTGCAACGCGACCAAGACCGTTTGGGTAAGACCTTGACTATTATGATCTTAGTCATTGCGGCTGTGACCTTCATCGTTGGTTTGTTGCGTGGCCGTCAGATTCCCGACATGCTCTTAGTGTCTATCTCCTTGGCCGTGGCTGCCATCCCTGAAGGCTTGCCAGCCATTTCAACCATTATCCTCTCTATCGGGACTCAAACTATGGCAGACCGTAAGGCCTTGGTTCGGACCTTGCCTGCCGTTGAGACCTTGGGTGGGACCCAAATTATCTGTTCCGATAAGACGGGGACCTTGACCCTTAACAAGATGACCATTGAAAAAGCCTACTATGATGGGGTTCTCCACAATGCCTCTGAAGACTTAGATTTAGATTTACCGCTCTTACGTTCCATTGTTTTGGCTAACGACACGGAAGTGGACGCCGAAGGTAATTTGATTGGGGATCCAACCGAAACTGCCATGGTTAAGTTTGCCTTAGACAAGGGCTATCCTTTGGCTGAACGCTTGGCTAGCTTCCCACGGGTGGGCGAGATTCCATTTGACTCTACCCGTAAATTGATGACGACAGTCCACCCGCTAGCGGATGGTCGCTACCTGGTAGCCACCAAAGGGGCGCCAGACCAATTGCTCAAACGCTGCCTTCATAAGGACTTTGGTGGCCAAGTGACCGACTTGACCGATGTTGATCGCCAAGCCATCTTGACCGAAAATACAGGCATGGCGCGTCAGGCCTTACGTGTCTTGGCAGGGGCTTACAAGATTATTGATCAATTACCTAGCAAGTTCGAGTCTGAGGAATTAGAACATGACTTAATCTTTGCTGGTTTAGTCGGTATGATTGACCCTGAGCGTCAAGAAGCCGCGGATGCCATTGCCGTAGCCAAAGGGGCCGGCATGCGGACCGTCATGATTACCGGTGACCACGCCGAAACCGCGCAAGCCATTGCGGAACGTCTGGGTATCTTGGATCCAAACGAAGACAACCACCATCACGTCATGACCGGGGCCGAACTGGATGCCATTTCTGATCAAGAATTAGAAGCGCGTGTCCAAGACTTATCAGTCTACGCCCGCGTATCGCCTGAGCACAAGGTGCGCATTATCAAGGCTTGGCAGTCTAAAGGTAAGACCGTGTCCATGACCGGGGACGGGGTTAACGATGCGCCTTCCCTCAAGCAAGCAGATATCGGGGTCGGCATGGGGATTACCGGGACCGAAGTGTCCAAGGGTGCCTCTGACATGGTTCTAGCAGACGATAACTTTGAAACCATCGTCGTGGCGGTTGAAGAAGGGCGTAAGGTCTTCGCCAACATCCAGAAGGCTGTCCAATATCTCTTGTCAGCTAACTTGGGTGAGGTCATTACCCTCTTCGTAGCCACCTTATTAGGTTGGACTATCTTGCAACCTGTTCATATCTTATGGATTAACCTAGTAACGGACGTCTTCCCAGCCATTGCTTTGGGGATGGAAAAAGCCGAGCCAGATGTGATGAATCGTCCGCCACGGACTAAGGAGTCTAGCTTCCTATCTAACGGTATCTTGCCAAGTATCCTCTACCAAGGCGTCTTGGAAAGTGCGCTGACCCTCTTCATCTACTGGTTAGCTCGTCAATGGTACCACCAAGAAAACTTGGCTGAAACCATGGCCTTTGCGACCTTAGGTCTGATTCAACTCTTCCATGCTTTCAACGTCAAGTATGTCTTCACTTCTCTCTTCACAGGGAAAGCCTTCGATAACAAGTTCCTTAACGGCGCAGCCCTCTTGTCGGCTGTCATGTTACTAGGCGTTATCGTTGTTCCAGGCATCAACGACTTCTTCGATGTGACTGCGCCAACCCTACCACAATGGGGCTTGGTACTCGCTGTATCCTTCAGCATCATCGTGCTAGTCGAACTCATCAAGTGGGGCCTACGCACTAGTGGCCTAGCTGACAAGTTAAGCAAACAAGAAACCAAATAAGCATTAGGCCTGCCACCTCTGACTTAGTTCGGAGGTGGCTTTTTTTGTTGAAGTGCCCAGACAAAGGCGCCAAAACAGCCCGAAAGGAGGTAAAAAAAGCGCGTCACGTCGCATTGGGAACCCGCCATGACGCGTTGGGCCTCCAACACGACGTGGGTCGAGTTCCAAGGGTCCAAATCCCCCAAAAAGAGGGTAAAACGAGCGCGCCACGTCGTATTGGGAGCCCGCCATGTCGTGTTGGGCCTCCAACACGACGTGGCACGAGCCCAAAGGCACCAAAACACCCAAAAAGGGCGCAAAACGAGCACGCCATGTCGCATTGGGAGCCCGCCATGACGCGTTGGGCCTCCAACACGACGTGGCTCCCCAACTTCAGACTCCATCATACTGAGACAGGCACTGATAAACGGTGGCGTAGTCATTTTGGTAGCAGGCGTGGTGGCCTTTGTGGAGTGGGTGGAAATATTTAGCTAGTTGGCGTTGTAGGGTGCGGTCCAATTGCTTGCTTCCCATATAGTTGGAAATTGCCGAGCGACTCAGCGGCAGGTCATGATTTAACAAAGCCCACTCACAGGCGCTTCGCAAACAGGCGGCTGCTTTATCTTCCCTAAACCCACAATGTGGGCAGGAAACCTTATAACGACTACAAGTCATGCCCAGCCGCAAACAACGTGGGCAGCCAATACCGCTTAGCAGAGTTTGGCGCTCGATGGAAGTCAATTGGCGCGGTCGATAGGGGCTGGCATGTTGGAGCGGCCCCAGTAAATCCAAGACTAGCTGCTGGCGCCGACTGCAAGTCTGACCTGCCATCTGGTCTGCCAGCCCCTGAAGCCATGCCAGCGCCTGCGGCCACAGCATATATTGACCCGCAGCTAACCCCTCGACCTGCAAATGGTCCTGGCTGAAAATCAACTTGGACACTAACTGGCAGTCTAATTGCTGACTCCTAAGAAATTGCTGCAACAAGCTCTGGGCTCGGGCTATTTGCCCCAGTAAGTCGTGCTGATAAGGGCGCCCGTTGAGTCTGGAAGCAAATCCTTGATAGAGAAACTGCCCGCCATAATGCTTGATTTCCACTAGATAGAGCCCCTGGGGCACCAGCAAAAGCCCGTCGATTTGCGTGCCCTTTCCCAGGGGGATCCATAAATCAGTCAGATAAAAAGTAGACAGCCCCAAGTCTTGAATCACTTGGGCAAGCCTCGCCTCGCCCTCTAAGCCAGTCAGGAGACGCAGGTAGTCTGTCTCGTCCTCCTGGGATAAGTGGCCTCTTTGCTTGATAAGTTGATAAAATCTTGCCTCTTGATGGTACATGGCACTTCCTCCTTCTTATATAAATACCCCAAAAGCTTCCTTCTCGCACCAAATCCAGGCCTAAAAGTTTGATGAGAAGGGCTGGGTCTTTTGCTTTTAAGTCTTTTCCATTATAATAGACAGTGAATAAGTCAGGAGAAGGAGACAGGACTATGTTGAACGAGATGATGCACCGGCCAGTGGTCATGCAGAAAATAATCGACTTGATGCGGGAGGGGCAACTGCCTTTTGAAGGAGTCGTAGGTCAGTTGGAGGCCTTTGCTAATGCCAATGGGATTCCGGTGGTGCCTCACGAAACAGCCAAGTTCTTGGACTTTTTCTGTGCTACAACCCAGCCGCACCAAATCCTGGAAATCGGGACCGCCATTGGCTTTTCGGCTAGTCTTATGGCTCAACACCTAGCATCTGACGGCCACTTAACCACGATTGACCGCTACGCCCTCATGTTTGAACGCGCTAAGTCCAACTTTGAGCAGGCCGGTCTGGCGGATAAGGTGACAGTCCTAGAAGGGGATGCGGCTGATATCCTGCCTACCTTACCGGCTAATCACTATGATCTGATTTTTATGGATAGCGCCAAGGCCAAGTACCTGGAGTTCTATCCTTACTGCATGCGTCTGCTTAAGATGGGGGGTGTCCTGCTGATTGATGATGTCCTGCAAGCGGGCACCATCATGGATGCCTTAGATACACGGCCTAAGCGGGTGCGCAAGATTCATCGCAAGCTCAATGAACTCTTCCAAGCTGTCTTGACCGATCAAGACCAGCGGGCCTGCCTCTTGCCTTTAGGCGATGGTCTGCTCATGGTCCGCAAGGAAAAGGAAATAGAGGTAGAGGACTTCTTAGCCACCCAATGGGATAAGACCTGGTGCCAACAAGTGGCAGCAAAAGCCGAGTCCAAACGCCAAGCGGCGGCGCCTGCCCTTAACGAGTTCCAACAAATGGCCGCCGAACAAATAGAAGACAGCAAGGAATCTGGCCAAGAACTAGCTCAGGACATTGGTTTAATTGCCATTGATCTGGATGGCACCCTGCTGACCAACCAAAAAACCATTAGTGCTACCAACGTCGCCACTCTGGCCCGGGCGCATGAGGCCGGCATTAAGATTGTCATCTGTACCGGTCGGACCCTACCTGGGGTGGACTTCTATGTGCCGGAGCTGCCTTTCTTAAGCGAGTCGGACTTTATGATTCTGCAAAATGGGGCGCAAACCTTGTCGGCCCAAGCGCCTTTCCAATCAGTCTTCCAACGCTTCTTGACCCAAGCGGCACGGCAACGGGCGCTGGAACTAGTGGCGCCCCTTAAGGACCAGGGGGCCCAGCTGGTGGCCTTTGACCGCGATCACCTCTACTTAGTAGGGGATCCCGCACCCAATGCCTTGGTTGCCCGCGACGCCCAGTTTCTTAAAACAGACGTGACACCAATCTCCCAAGAAGACTTCCTGGCCAATAGCCAACTCAATAAGGCCATGATTCTGGCGCCGGAAGCAGTGCTAGATGCTTGGATTCCGACCATTGAGGCGACCGACTGGCAAGCTCTGTCCATGGTGCGGAGCCAGAAGGTTATCCTAGAATTTCTGCCGGTTGGTGTTTCTAAGGCCAGTGGATTAGACCAGTTGGCCCGTCACTTAGGTCTGCGTCCTGAGCAAGTCATGGCTCTAGGCGATGCGGCTAATGATGTCGAGATGTTAGATTTTGCCGGCTGTGCGGTAGCCATGGGCAATGCCTCAGACGACCTCAAAGCCAAGGCTGACTTTGTGACTTTAACCAATGAAGAAGATGGCGTTTCACATGCCATTGAGACCCTCATATTACAAAAGAAACAAAATCATATAGAATAATTAATGGAAGGGTCAAAGAAAATTCACAATTCGATGCTAAAATCTGTATTTGAATAAGAGAAAAAGTGAGGACGAGAAATCATGAAAAAAGGATTAATCATTGGCTCGACAACAGTTTTACTGTTAGCTGGTTTGGGCTATAGTGCCGGCGTAGGCTTCTACGCCCAGAAATTCCAAGCCAATACTAAATTTGGCTCCTTGGATATTTCCAACTTAACCTTAGCGGAAGCGGAGGATAAGATTGGCAAGGACCTTAACCAGAAGGAAGTGACCATTCTAGAGAACGGCAAAGAAGTAGGACGTTTTACCTTAGAACAAGCAGGTGTCCAAGTAGATGCCAACAAGGCTTTGGAATCAGCTTATAATTCACAAGACCCAACCGGTTGGGTAGGTAGTTTCTTCAACACCACCGAATATAAGAATGTCTTGCTCAATCACGTGGCTTTTAACGACGAGAACCTTAGCAAGACTCTGGATGGCTTTGGCTTGAACAACCAAAACCGGACAGCGGCTGAAGATGCTAAGATCGAGTATTCTAACGGACAAGGTTACCATGTCACCCCTGAAAAATCCGGTAACCAATTAGACGTAGCTAAGGTTAAGGAACTGATTGTTTCTCAAGTGCAATCAGGTAACACCTCGGTTGAAATCAATTCGGCCTACCAAGAGCCAAAAATCAAGAGTGATGATCCTAAGATTACCCAAGTCATGGATCAAATTAACAAGGTCGCGGATACCAAAATTACCTTGACTATCTCAGGCAAGGAAGAAGTCGTTCCTAAAGATAAAATCAATGACTGGATTCAATTCGATGAGTCTAATAACTTGGTAGTAGACCAAAGCAAGGTCCAAGACTATGTCAAGGAACTCAACACCAAATACGCGACCATCAATAAAACGCGTAAATTTGCTTCAACCTTATCTGGGGTGGTCGATGTGCAACCAGGGACCCTAGGTTGGTCCATTGACTCTGAGGCAGAGGCAGAGAAGATTGTAGCAGACCTTAACAAGGGTGGTACCATCAAGCGTGAACCAACGGTTGTTGGGACGGGTTATGCCGACAAGGAAAATGATATCGGTCCAAGCTATGTCGAAGTCGACATTGCCCACCAAATGATGTTTATTTACAAGGATGGTAAGAAGGTGCTGGAAACACCAGTCGTAACCGGTCGCCCTGGGACGACCACTATCCCCGGGGCCTACGCTTCTTGGAATAAGGAGTCTCCTTCAACCCTCAAGGGTTACAACCCACATACTCAGAAGGAATATCAACAACCGGTTGATTACTGGATTCCATTTGATGACACTGGCCAAGGGATTCACGATGCCAACTGGCAAGCTTCCTTCGGGGGCGAAGCCTACCTGTCTAATGGTTCTTTAGGCTGTATCAACACACCACCAGGTACCATGGCAGAAGTTTACCAATTAGTTGAAGTCGGGATGCCAGTTATTATCTTCTAATGATTGAACGCCTTTAATTTGGAAACCTTAAACGAGAGGCCCTACCTTTTGTTTAAGGTTTCTTTTCAAATACTTGTCTATTAGATTACAAGTCCGAGCAAGCTTTGACATAAGTAGAAAACTTGAGCGTAAGGGCTTTAATATTCCCGCAAAACCCGCTATAATAAAGGAGTGAGACCTTAAGGGGAAGGCTCACCCATTTGAACCTAGTACGTCATGAGAAAGGATGAACCATATGAAAAAGATTCTAGTCGTAGATGATGAAAAGCCAATCTCTGATATTATTTCTTTTAACTTAGAAAACGAAGGCTATGCCATTGAAAAAGCTTATGATGGTGAACAAGCATTAGAGGTATTCGAGAAGAGTCAACCAGACTTAGTGATTTTAGACCTCATGTTACCAAAGATGGACGGTTTGGAAGTTTGTCGTGAAATTCGCAAACAATCCGCTGTACCAGTTATCATGTTAACCGCCAAAGATTCAGAGATTGACAAGGTCTTAGGTTTAGAGTTAGGGGCAGATGACTATGTCACCAAGCCATTCTCTAACCGTGAACTCATTGCCCGAGTTAAGGCTAACTTGCGTCGCAATCTAGTCAAGGAACCTGAGCCACAAGAAGTCAACAAGAACGAGATTGTAGTAGGAGATTTGGTTATTCACCAAGATGCCTACATTATCTCCAAGCACGGGGAAGAAATTGAACTGACCCACCGGGAGTTCGAATTACTCCACTACCTAGCCCGCCACATTGGCCAAGTTATGACCCGGGAACATCTCCTTGAGACTGTTTGGGACTATGATTACTTCGGGGATGTGCGGACGGTCGACGTGACTATCCGTCGTCTGCGGGAGAAAATTGAAGATATTCCAAGCCACCCAACTTATATTGTGACTCGTCGTGGGGTCGGCTACCTCTTGAAGAATCCAGATCAAGAATAGGAAGTTCTAGCATATGAAGCGAATCAGACGATTATTTCAATCGATCCATTTTAAAATTCCGATTCAAATCATTATTATTCTGCTGATTGCTTTCCAATTCGTGGGGGTCTACTTCGTTAACCAATACGAGAGCCGTACGCTCAAGAACTACCAGGATCAAATCGATACCCAGGTAGAGTTCTTGGTTAACAATGTGACGCCAATCTTAGAAGAACGCTTGAGTGAGACGGATGAACGCGCCCGTCTGACTCAGGTTATTGATACCTTCTCAAATAGTAATTTGACCCGTATCCAAATCATCAATACCAAGGATGGGATTATCGCGTCAAATAACGCCTTGGACCAGTCAGAAGCACTGGCCAAGACCAATGATAATAATGTGAGGGAAGCGTTGGTTAGCCAACGCTCTTCTAAGTTTTCAGAGTATGATGTCAATAACAAGCGTCATACCTACACCACGATTAAGCCTATCTTGAGTCAGTCGAATAATACGGTGGTAGGGGCTGTCCGGGTGACGGCCAATATGAACCGGGTCTATGAACAGACCCAGAGTGTCATGAGTGTCTTCATCCAGTCGGCTGTCATTGCCATTGTGGGGAGCTTTATCTTAGCCTTAGTGCTCTCACAAGGCTTAACCTTGCCCATTGAAAACATGCGCCAACAAGCCCTGCGGATTTCGGAGGGGATTTATAACTACCCGGCCAAGATTTTTGGTAATGACGAGTTGGGTGAACTAGCCAAGACCCTTAATGAATTATCGGTTAAGGTTAAGGACTCCCAAGAATTGATTGAATCCGAACGTCAACGTTTGGACGGGATTCTTCGTTATATGACCGACGGGGTGATTGCGACCGACCGGCGTGGTAATGTCCTACTGGTCAATGAGCGCGCCCTACAACTCTTGGGTATCGACCAACAATCCGCCATCGGGATTTCCATAATTCGCCTCTTGCGGCTCAAGGATCAATATACCTTGACCGACTTGCTAGGGGATGACCGGGAAATCCTCATGGATTGGGTAGACCATGGGGAGTATTCCATCCTCAAGGGGGAATTCTCCGTTATTCGCCGTGAGACTGGCTTCGTTACCGGGGTTGTCTGTGTCTTAACAGACGTCACCGAACAAGAGAAGACCGAGCAAGAACGGCGGGACTTTGTATCCAACGTCTCCCACGAATTGCGGACGCCTTTGACTTCCATTAAGTCCTATACCGAAGCCCTGCGCGAAGGGGCATGGCAGGACCAGGTCATTGCACCGCAGTTCCTCAATGTTATTCAGTTGGAGACCGACCGTATGATGCGGATGATTGGTAATCTGCTGGATCTATCCAAGATTCATGAAGGTCAATATAAACTCAACCTAGAATACATTGACTTTAAGCGCATGGTCAGTCATATTCTGGACCGTTTTGAATTTATGTTGGAACAGAATCCTGACCAGAAGAAATTCAAGCTTAAGCGGGATTTCACCTCACGGGAAATCTACCTGGAAATTGACCAGGACCGCGTGACCCAAGTGATTGATAATATCTTAAACAATGCCATCAAGTATTCTCCTGATGGGGGTGTCATCATCGTGAAGATTGAAGACTCCCATTCCCATGTCCACTTGTCCATTAAGGACCAGGGGCTAGGGATTCCGCAGAAGGATATCCCACATCTCTTCCAACGCTTCTACCGTGTTGATAAGGCACGGTCACGTGAGCAGGGGGGGACTGGGCTTGGTCTGGCTATTTCCAAGGAAATCATTGAACTGCATGGTGGGAAAATCTGGGCGACCAGTGTGGAAGGCAAGGGTTCGACCTTTGGCTTTGATCTCCCTTATCTGCAAATGGACTTTGACGATGAAGGGTGGGATGATTGATGATTCGCCGTCTCTTTATTCCTATTACCTTAATTCTGGCTGTCCTAACCAGCGGGGTCCTTTCTTGGTTGCTTCTAACCAACCCTGATTTTCTCTATGGTGCTAATTCGCAAACGCCACAACAAACCGTTCGTAATGAGCAAGTGGATAGTCTCAATCGGCAAGTAGCCGGCATGAAGTTAACCGATGTGCTAGCTCCCGTAGCCCTAGATGCCTATGAAGCAGGCGGTTACTGGGAGGCTAGTGCCAGTCATCTGGACCAGGTGACGGCAGCCTTAGCTCAGACACCGAGTGAACTAGGGGGCGACTTTGATGTGGTAGAGTCCTCAACGACTTTTGCTAACATGTCGACCAGTCCTCGTTTGATTCTGCGTTTTGCTGACCGTTTGCCAGTCTCCTTGTGGGGACAATGGTTCAAGTCTAAGGACGGCCCGCCACTCGATTTTGAAGCTGACCAAATCTGGCTCTTGAAAGAGGAGCCCCAAGCTCTCTACTTAGTCAATCAGGTCGATGAGACCTATGTGCGGGTGCCCCTCAATGGCTGGGACTTTGCTAGCCTCTATCAGAGCCTGATTCAAGACTTGAGTACTTGGACCGCCATGTCCCAAGTGCCTTTGGCCAAGGGCAAGGCATTGATTCGGACGGAAGCCTTTAGTCTGCCAAGTCAGGTCTATACCCTTAAGAAAGAATCGGAAGCCAATCTGATTGGTCTCTTCTTCGGTTCGGACAACTACTCCATTACCGATAGCGGTGAGAGTGGGGAGAAAAAATACAAGACCTTGGACTTGGAACTCGATGTCAACTCCGATAGTCACGTCTACACTGCGCGGAGCGAAGCCGTTCAGAACCGCAGTTCGGTCCATCGCGACCAGATTATCATGGATTCATTTGCCGAAATGAAGAAATACGGAGTCTGGACCCAAGGCCTGCGTTTGACCACCAATAATAGTACTAACACGCTCTATTACCAGCGCTATCTAGACGGCTATCCGCTCATGTCGGATGCCTCGCCTTATTACTTAGGCCTACAATTTAATTTGTCGCCCAAGGTGACACGCTTTTCCGGCTCCTTCCTGAGCCTGCGTTCGCATATTGACGACAAGAGTAAAGCAACCGACCTAGATGCAGCAAGTAGCTTGGTTTCCCAACTGCATGAACAAGGTATGGTGACGACTGATTTAGACCAGATTTTTGTGGCCTATGAATGGCAGGCCAATATGGAGAACTTCCAGCTGGTGACCTTTATTCCTAAGTACTATGTCGAATACAAGGGGCGCTATATCTCCTTGGAACGCCTTAATCGCGGTGAGTTACGACATGGCCAGGAATCTGCTAGTTCGGATGAGGGGACCAGCCCACAAGGTGTAAATACCCTAGATGAAGGGGGCCAAGAATAATGGATTTTAAACGAACCCAGATTTTACTCTTAATCTTCTTCATCTTCTTCGATGCCTATCTGGCCTTTACCCTGATTACCAAGCAGCAGGTCAGACAAACAAATAGTGGGCAGGTCGCCAATGTCAGCATTGAGACCCAGCTCAAAAACCGTAACATTAAAATCAACCAGACCCTATCAAATGAAAGCTATCAGCTGCCCGTTGTTAAGACGGAAACTAGCCAAGTCCTCGACAAGGAGCGTGGCACCCTTCAAGGTCAGACCGCCCGTTATAATAATGGCGTCTTACAATCGACCTTTGATCAGCCACTGGATTTGGGTCTCGGACTTGATCGCGATAGCAAGACCTTGACCCAGGAGCAGGTAGAAGACATTCGCCGTAATTTCTTGGATCGGCCTGAATACTTTGTTCGGGGGGCAGAATATACGGTTTGGTCCTTCAGTCCAGAATCTCGTACCCTAACCTTCTACATGGTGGCTTATGATGGCTACCCTGTCTTGGACGGGAGTTCTGAGTTGCGACTGAGTTTCAATGCGGATTTCCAATTGCGGGAATACACCCAGACCTATCAGAGTGATTTTAAGGTCTTGGACCAACCCATTGCACTGATTAGTGTCAAGGATGCCCTCAAACTTCTGGAGACCCGGGTCGATACCTATATTCCGGATGGCTCGACTATCCAACAAATTAGCCTAGGTTACTATCGTACGGTTAATTTGCAGGACTTCGATGTCTATACGCCTGTTTGGGAGATTACCTATAGTCAAGATGAAGCAAGTACACGTACCGTCCTGGTCGACGCGGTGGAACACCAAGTAGTGACCAAGCCTAATACCAACGTCACAAGCCCATAAAGGAGGAAAATAAGATGAAGCGACGCTCATTCTTTTGGTTAGCATTAATGGCCCTAGTGCTCGCGCTTGCGGGACCTATTAGTCAGATACGTGCTGCCGAAGTATCTTATAAGATTACCAATCAAGATGTCACTGCCGAGATTACGGCTGAAGGGAATGTTAAATTTACCCAGAAATGGGTCTTTGACGCCAGTTTCATGAATGGTGCCCTCCTCAAGGTGGATACAGGTGGCTTTGAATTAGGTGCCTACAAAATCGGTGTCGAAAATGGCAACAAGCTAGAGGAGTTCACTGAGGATAAGTTGGACTCCAAGCAGCCTAAGACCTTCCACATCCAATCCAACCGTAACATCAGAACTTTCAAGGCTTACTACCCTGTTAGCAATAAGAAGGTAACCTTTGTGGCCGAGTATACCCTCAATCACATCGTGACCAACTATGCCGATACAGCGGAATTCAACCGTAAGCTAATTGGGGAAGGTGTTGACTTCAAAACCGACGTTACTGCCAAGGTCATTCTGCCACCAGGCCAAATTACCGATAAGGATAGTTTCAAAGCCTGGGCCCACGGTGGGACCGGAAGCGGGACAGTAGAACTGGGCCAAGAAAATGGGCGCTCTGTCGTGATTCTTAAGTCTAATGGAACACCAGCCAATCGCTTTGTCGAAGTGCATACCATTTTCCCAACGTCCTTGACGCCACATAACACCAATGTCGTCAATCAGAATATGAAGACAGAAATTGAATCTAAGGAAGCTGCCCAAGCTGAGGCAGACCGCAAGGCCTATGAAAGCCAGAAGTATACCACTAGCGCGGTCCAGTGGGGCGCTATGATTCTCATGTCCTTGCTTCCCTTTCACCTCTGGCGTAAATACTTTAAGTTACGTCGCCAGTTGAATCCTAATCCGGTTCAATTGCCAATTCACAACTACAACTTGCCCTCACATACGGCGCCAGCAGTGGTCACTTCCGCTGTTTTCCGGTCTAGTGGGGAACCTAATCCCGATGACTTCTCAGCAACAGTTGCTGACTTAGCCCGTAAGGGGTATTTGGAGCTAGAGGAAGAACGTCGCGAAAATCGCGGCATCTTCAGCAATAGTTCCATGACCGCGCGTGTCACCAAGCTGACAGACGAGGTAGCCGACTATCCGCTTCAAGGTCACGAACGGGCAGTCTTGACCTTCCTCTTCCCAGATGATGAAACCAGTGTCACCTTAGAAGACTTGGAAAAACGCATGAAGAAGAACCGGCATTTTGCCAAGAAGCGCTTGGCAGCCTACGAAAACTTCCAAAGCCGTGCTAGCATCGCCGGATCACAATTAGTGGAATCGGCTCGAGACAAGAATAATAGCCTACGTTTCCAAGCTATTGGGGCCATTATCCTTAATGTCATCTTAGGTGGGGCAGCCCTCTTTGCAGGCTATATGGCCACCAATCATCCCTTCCTACAACAAGTAGGTTGGATTGCACTGGGCCTAGCCCTCTTGGAAATCGTCCTGAATGTGATCTTTATGATTACCGTGTCAGTCCGACCACTCCGGACGGCAGAGGAAGACCAACTCTATCAAGAGTGGCATGGCTTTGCCAAGATGCTAGAAGATGTGGGGCAAATGAATATGCGAGACATTGCTTCCCTAGCTCTTTGGGAAGAATATCTAGTTTATGCCATTGCCTTTGGGATAGCGGATAAGGTCTTGGATGCCCTCAAGGTTCAATTCACACAAGCAGAATTGGTAGAAGGTATGACCTACTATCCAATGTACTATAATACAGGCCTCTACAGTCATGTGCTCAGCCAATCCATCTCATCTAACGTGAGCTCGGCTTCCGCTTATAGCCAAGACCACTCATACTCCGGTAGTAACTCCGGTGGTTTCGGTGGTGGCTTCAGTGGTGGCTCCTCCGGTGGTTCCGGTGGTGGTGGCGGCGCAAGTGGCTTCTAATAAATCGAAGACTGGGACTTTGTCCCGGTCTTTTTCTTGATTTTGTAACTTATGAAAATTTCTTAGCATTTGGGCTTGACTCTGACTAAGCGGCGTGATATATTAATGTTCGTCTGAAAATGACAGACCAACTATCCGAAAAAATATTTGAGAAAGTCGAAAAAAAGTGTTGACTTCTCCAATGCAGGGTGGTATGATATAAAAGTTGTCACGTAGTGACGACGAGCACATTGAAAACTAAACAAAGACACACCAAGAATGTGAGGGTCATCGAGGAAACTTGATGAACAACCAACAATTCGGCAGCAGACAAGCTGGGTAAAAAACAAGCTAGTAAAGAAATGAGTCAAGTAGACTTATGAAATTTTTCATGAGAGTTTGATCCTGGCTCAGGACGAACGCTGGCGGCGTGCCTAATACATGCAAGTCGAACGAACCGCGACTGAGTGCTTGCACTTGGTCAAGGTGAGTGGCGAACGGGTGAGTAACACGTGGGTAACCTACCTCATAGTGGGGGATAACAGTCGGAAACGACTGCTAATACCGCATAGGACATGGGATCACATGATTCTGTGAGGAAAGGTGGCGCAAGCTATCGCTAAGAGATGGACCCGCGGTGCATTAGCTAGTTGGTAGGGTAACGGCCTACCAAGGCAATGATGCATAGCCGACCTGAGAGGGTGATCGGCCACATTGGGACTGAGACACGGCCCAAACTCCTACGGGAGGCAGCAGTAGGGAATCTTCCGCAATGGACGCAAGTCTGACGGAGCAACGCCGCGTGAGTGAAGAAGGTCTTCGGATCGTAAAGCTCTGTTGTTAGAGAAGAACAGCGCATAGAGTAACTGTTATGCGTGTGACGGTATCTAACCAGAAAGCCACGGCTAACTACGTGCCAGCAGCCGCGGTAATACGTAGGTGGCGAGCGTTGTCCGGATTTATTGGGCGTAAAGGGAGTGTAGGCGGTCTTTTAAGTCTGATGT